>NZ_JAQCUN010000004.1:0-28138 GCF_027685385.1 Megasphaera sp. AF13-6AC | reverse complement strand
ATGAGTTGAGCCGTCATTTCACCGATAGTCAAATTACGCACGAAACCGTTTTTTGCCGAGGCACAAAAAGCGCAGTTCACGGCACAACCGACTTGTGACGAAAGACAAACGGAGTTGCCGTAATCATGTTTCATTAAAACCGTTTCTACAGTCTGTCCGTCCTGAAGACGTAACAACAATTTTACGGTTTCTTTATCTTCCGACACTTGTCGATCCGCTACTTCGGGGATGTAAATAGGCAATAATCCTTTCAGTATCTCCCGATCCTTTTTCGGTAAAAGTACCATTTCATCCCATGACCAGATATTTTCTTTATAAATATAATGAAATATTTGGTCGGCGCGAAATTTTTTTATACCGGCTTCTACCAAAATATCTTGTAATTGCCCTTTAGTTATCGAAAAAATATCGTTCATTATTTTCGTCTCAACTTTGCAATAAAAAATCCGTCCAATCCGTCATCTTGTGGTAATATACTCAAATAATCACTGTCTTTTGAAAAACCGAATGCATTTCCTACCGGTACGACCTCAAAGTCCTTGTGACTGATTCTGAATGCATTTACAATATCTTCATTTTCAGCCCTATTCATCGTGCATGTACTATATACAAGCGTACCGCCCGGTTTAACGCACTTAGCGGCACTTTCCAAAATTTTTTTTTGCAATGGCGGAAAAACGGTTAAGTCCTCGGCCGTTTTACGCCAACGCAAGTCCGGTTTATGCCGTAAGATACCGAGGCCCGAACAAGGCGCATCGACGAGGACACAATCCGCCTTTTCCGGATATATCTCTCCTACCGAGGTTCCGTCTTGCAAACTGGTTCTCACATTTTTAAGCCCTAAGCGGTTTACATTATCTTCAATTAATTTTAACTTATGCTCATAAATATCAAATGCATAGACCGTTGAGCTCTTAGTCCCCAAGGTGGCCAGATGGGTTGTCTTGCCTCCCGGTGCGGCACAAACATCGAAAATGACAGTTTTTTCTTGCGGATCCGCTATAGCTGCTACTAATTGTGACGGTTCGTCTTGAATCAATCCGAGACCGTCGGCAATTTCCGTTAATTTATGAATTCCCGGATTTTTTTCGGCATAAATACCGTCCGGAGCATGCTCGGCCGGTCTACAGGGAATTCCCTTTTCCGATAACAGCTTCATAAGTCCTTCTCGGTCGATTCGCTCCGTATTGGCACGTATACAAAGTTCAGGAACCGTATCGAAATAGCGGCATAAAGTCACGGTATGATCCTGTCCGAACTCTGTTATCCATTTCTCTATAAGCCATGACTGCTGGTGCCAAGTCAGGGATAAGTGAAGAACCGGATTCTCGTCAAAAGTAGGGATTGCCAACCGTTCTTTTTGACGCAAGCTGTTACGTAACAGAGCGTTGACAAACTTGGCCATCCCTTCATTGCCGAAACGACGAGCCAATTTTACGGCTTCATTACAAGCTGCCGACGGAGGTACTTTATCCATAAAAAACAATTGATAAAGCCCCATCCGTAATACGGCCAGGCATACCGGATCAAGGGAGTTTTTTTTGCGACTTGATAAAATGCCGATAATATAATCGACATAGTTTAACGAACGCAAGGTTCCGTATACGAGTTCCGTATAAAAACGTCTGTCCCGATCCGTAAATTTTTCTTTTTGAATTATTTTCGACACGACAATATTGCTGTAAGCACCGTCTTTGCAAACGGCTATGAGCGAATGAAATGCCGCTTCGCGTACATTCATATATATCTCCGATCTTTTTATTCTATGCCTAAGACAGCACCGACCTGTAAGTCATGACTCTGTAAGAATTGAGCGGACGTCATAGTTTTGCGGCTTTCCGGCTGTACAGAGGTCACCTTCAAAGCCCCTGCCCCTGTTTGCACCGTAAAGTCCGACTTACTTACGGAGATTACCGTTCCCGGCGCGTTATCCGTAGAAGCTTGTACGGCATGGGCTACATGTATTTTCAGGCGCTTCTTATCCCAAAACGTGTAGGCACCCGGCGAGGGTTCCAACGTACGTACAGTCCTTTCAATAACTATGGCGTCTTCTTGCCAATTAATACGAGCCATGGACTTATCTATTTTTTGTGTATACGTAGCCGCCTTATGGTTTTGGCGTACGGCATTTTTTTCATAAGAATCAGGATCGGCCAATACTTTTAATAACGCATCCTTGCCGAGGAGGGATAGCTTTTCGAAGAGAGAACCCGTTGTTTCGTCAGATGCCAAACGGATTTTTTCCTGAAGCAACACATCGCCCGTATCCATACCTTCATCAAGCTTCATAATTGATATACCCGAATATTCATCGCCGTTTAAAACGGCATACTGAATAGGCGCCGCTCCTCTGTATTTAGGTAAGAGCGACGCATGAATGTTAATGCAACCGTACGGGGCGGCTGTCAATATTTGAGAAGGTAAAATTTTGCCGTAGGCAATAACGACAATAATCTGGGCTTGCAAGTCCGTAAGTGTCTTAATGACCGATTCATCTCGTACCGATTCGGGCTGCAATACAGGTAAACCCAACTCCAAGGCCTTCTCCTTTACAGGCGAAAAAGAAACGGTTTTACCGCGGCCGCGCTGCTTATCCGGTTGCGTTACGACTGCAACCACCTCGTGACCGGCGGCAACGACGGCTTCCAGTGACGGTACGGAAAAATCGGGGGTTCCCATGAATAAAATCTTCATTATGACTCATCCACTTTCCGTAAATTAACAGCTTTTTCCGTAAACAAATGCCCTTTTAAATGGTCCATTTCATGTTGAAATATACGAGCTAAAAAACCCTCAGGTTCATATATGACAGTCTTGCCGAAGCGATTTTTCGCCTGTACTTTTATTTTGGTATATCTGGATACATCTCCGTATATACCCGGTACACTGAGACAACCTTCCGGGCCGTATTCCGTTTCTTCCGACACGTCCAAAATTTCCGGATTGATTAACTCAATCAATCCGTTGCCGTCATCAAGAACCACGATTTGCAGGGACTCGTTGACTTGAGGCGCAGCCAAACCGACGCCTTCGGCTGAATACATGGTTTCCGCCATATCATCAAGAAGACGTTTAACGCGTTTGGTTATCGTTTTAACAGGAGCTGCCGTTTTCTTTAAAACGGGAGCTCCGTCTTTTACTATTCGTAATGCTGACATACAAGCAAACTCCTTATTTCTGTTCCATTCTATTGATTGCATGGATGTTCCCTTATTATATCCCATTTAAGGGGACAATACCAGTAGGAGCGTACAGCGGCGAGGTTTAAAAATTTGGATCCGCATCAATTAAAACACCGCGCTTCCAAAAAGCCTTATCCTTGTGTATAAAGGCTTTAACGGGGGCAGGATTGAGAGCTCGTATTAAGATAACAATACGGAATTTATTGCGTATTTTCTTAATAATATCTACATAAGGACCGATGATTTCCAAGTCGCCCGCACCTTCCGATTTTGCATACAGATTCAGTCGTTCATACAGATCATTGCCTCGACGCCATAAATCCTTTTCATCTTCATCAATAATGGTAATCTTCACCAATTTACCGAAGGGGGGATATGCCAATTCCCGTCGAAATTCGATTTCTTCTTTAAAGAATCCCTCATAGTCCTGATTCTTGCTGTGCTTTATTACATAGTGATCGGGGGCGTAAGTTTGCATGACTACTTTACCCGGAGTACGGTCTCTGCCTGCGCGTCCGGCTGCTTGCGTCAAGAGTTGGAACGTTCGCTCGCCTGCCCAATAGGCCGGTAAGTTCAGTAAACTGTCGGCCGCCAAAATGCCGACAGCTGCTACGTCGGGAAAATCATGGCCCTTAGCGACCATTTGAGTCCCCAATAAAATATCGTATTCATGCCGTCTAAAGGCTTCGATAATGGTGTCACCGCTGTTTTTACGAACCGTCGTGTCCTGATCCAGTCGTACGACACGTGCCTGCGGAAAGAGCTCTCGAATCTCCGCTTCTACCCGTTCCGTGCCGGCACCGAAAAACTTGATATATTTACTGCCGCACTGAGGACAGCGTTCGGGAATATCCGCTACAGCCTCACAATAGTGACACCGCAGGTGTTCCGACTGCTTATGGTATACCATCGGTACATCGCAGGTTTTACATTTAACGACATAACCGCATTTTCGACACATGACGAAGGTGGAAAATCCTCTTCGATTTAACAAGACAATAGCCTGTCGCTTTGTCGCCAACGTAGCTTTTAACAAGTCTTTCAATTTTTCCGAAAGAACGCCGTAATTTTGCATTTCCAATTCTTGGCGCATATCGACAACTTCTACTTCCGGTAAAGGACGATTGAGGACGCGATGCTTCAGTTCGATTAAACCGTATTCTCCCTTAAGGGCTTTTTCATAATCATTTACAGACGGGGTAGCACTGCCCAATATAACCGGAGCTTTGTAATAAGAAGCACGTTTTCTTGCCACTTCTACGGCATGATAACGAGGGGTCTCATCTTGCTTATACGAACTGTCGTGTTCTTCATCGATTATGACCAATCCCAAATCGGCAAAGGGAGTAAATACGGCAGAGCGAGCTCCGATACAAACGGCACTCTCACCCGTTGCCATACGGCGGCGATTGTTTTCCCGTTCGCCCTTGGACAATTGACTATGCATAACCGTCACCTCGTTGGCAAAACGTGCCGTAAAGCGACGCACAATTTGTCCGGTTAAGGCTATTTCGGGGACCAGAAGAAGAACCTGCTTGCCCTTGCGAATTATTTTTTCGGCAAGCCGCATGTACACTTCCGTTTTACCGCTACCCGTAACGCCGCGCATGACCCAAGTCCGGCTTGTCGCATCGGTTTCTACAGCCTGCACGGCGGCTTCCTGCTCTGCCGTTAAGGTCCATTTTTCATCTTTTTCGGCGGCAGTAGGCAGGTAAACCGTCTCTTTTTCTCTGTAAAAGACTTCGACAAAATCCGTCTCGCTTAAATGATTGATTACGACTCTTCCGTAACCGGCTTCCATTAAAGTATCAAAGGATGCTTCCTTTTTCTCTTCCAAAAAAGACAATAATCGGGCCTGTTGTTTTTTACGAGCCAATATTTTGTCAACGTCCGTTTTTATGAATCGCAACCATTTTTTTGTCTTAGGCCCTATCTTATTTAAAACTCGTTCAGACCTCAATAAAATCCCCTTATTTACCAAGGAATCCAAGGCTTGCGGATCCACTCGGCACAACAGGTCCCTTTCTCTATGCTCCTTCCGATCCGATACGGAGGATAAAACTTGTCGTTCCGCTTCCGTTAACGCCGCAGGAATATCCGCTTCGGCACGAAGTTTCACTTCGTAATCATAGGCTATACCGTGTTTTTCAATGAAAAAAAGACGTAGTGCATCAGCCAGGTTGCAGACATAATATTGACTGATCCATAAGGCGGTCGCCATAATTTCATCCTGTTTTCCTGGTTGAACAGATAAAACAGCCTGAATGGGCTTTAGTTTAAATTCTGGAATTTGTGTGAGTTCATCTTCTGTAGAAACTACGATACCCTCTTCCCTTCGAGTGCCGAAGGGGACCAGAACACGAGCTCCGATAACAATACGCTCTTTCAAACTATCCGGAACTAAGTATGTAAAAGTTTTTTGCAGCCCTTTGGCTGTTATATTAATGATGACATGAGCAATCATACAGGCTCCTGAAAAGGGGGAGACCTGAAACGGTCCCCCCCGAATGTAAGAACTTATAAACCGGCTTCTTTGCGAAGGATTTCGGCTTTATCCGTTTTTTCCCACGGTAAATCGAGATCGTTGCGGCCGAAGTGACCGTATGCAGCCGTTTGTTTGTATATAGGACGTTGCAAATCGAGCATCTTAATAATGCCGGCAGGACGCAAATCGAAGTGTTTGCGAATCAGTTCAACTACCTTATCGTGATCGCACTTTCCGGTACCGAAAGTTTCTACGCGAATAGAGACGGGATGTGCTACACCGATGGCATAGGCCAACTGGAGTTCACATTTATCAGCCAAGCCGGCAGCGACGATATTCTTGGCAACGTAACGAGCCGCATAAGCAGCGGAACGGTCTACCTTCGTGGGATCCTTACCGGAGAAAGCACCGCCGCCGTGACGTGCCATGCCGCCGTATGTATCGACAATGATTTTACGTCCCGTTAAACCGGCATCCCCTTGGGGACCGCCGATAACAAAGCGACCGGTCGGATTGATAAAGAGTTTCGTATTTTCATCAAATAATCCGTCAGCCAAGACGGGTTTAATGACAAATTCAATCAAGTCTTTTTCAATTTGCTCACGGGTTACTTCCGGACTGTGTTGTGCGGAAATAACAATGGTATCCACATGTACGGGTTTACCGTCATCATATTCGACCGTAACCTGTGTTTTGCCGTCGGGACGCAAATAGGTAAGTGTACCGTCTTTGCGAACCTTCGTCAATTGGCGAGACAGTCTGTGTGCCAAGGAAATAGGTAACGGCATGTATTCTTCCGTTTCATTCGTAGCATACCCGAACATGAGACCCTGATCACCGGCGCCGATAGCGTCGAATTCGTCTTTGTCACCGCCTTTTGCATCTTTGGCTTCTTTAGCTTCATCAACACCCATGGCAATATCGGATGATTGTTCGTCTAAAGATACTAAAACACCGCAAGTATCGCAGTCGAAACCGTATTTAGCACGAGTATAACCGATGTCGCGCACCGTTTCTCGAATAATTTTAGGAATATCAACATAACAACTTGTCGATATTTCCCCTACAACATGGACTAACCCGGTTGTTACCAAGGTTTCGCAAGCCACGCGGGCATTTGTATCTTGAGCTAAGATGGCGTCCAAAATACCGTCGGAAATTTGGTCAGCCATTTTATCGGGATGGCCTTCCGTTACCGATTCGGATGTAAAAAATTCGCGGTTTTTTGCCATTCGTATAAACCTCCTGTTTCATAAATAAAAAAATCCCTCTACAAAAGAGGGGATAACTACCCATCTTTCGGCCTTACGGCTGTTGGACTTAGCACCTTTTCCAAGTAGAAGGTTGCTGCGGCATCACAGGGCCATTCCCTCCGCCGACTCTTGATGGAACTATATGTTGTTTTGACTGATAACAATTATAAAGTAGGTCACAAAAAATTGCAAGGGTAAATATAAATTTTTACAACATTTGAAAAAAGGCGAAATTTCGAGCTTTTCACTCGAAATTCCGCTTCTTCTCTACAGATTCTTTTTGTTGTATATGTCAATGACTCGATCTATGATTCTTTCAGCCAATTCATCCTTGCTCATCAGCGGCTGTTCTTCTACCGTCCCGTCGGGGTAAATAAAGGCACCTATATTGGTAGTACCCTTAAAGCCTGCACCTTCCGCCGTTATATCGTTAGCTACGAGCATATCCAGATTCTTTTTAGCCACCTTGCCCTTGCCGTATTTGATAACATCCGTCGTTTCTGCGGCAAAACCTACAAGTATACGATTTCCCTTACGTTGTCCCAAGGAAAAAAGAATGTCGTCATTTTTAACAAGATTCAGCGTTAATTTGTCATCGTTCTTTTTAATTTTCTGCTGTGCCCGCACTGCCGGCCTGTAGTCAGCGACGGCGGCAGCCTTAATAACAATATTCGCATCATCATATAAGCGATCTACGGCCTCTTTCATCTCTCCTGTCGTCATGACATCGACACGATTGACCTTAAAGGGGGTCACAAGGTCTGTAGGAGCCGCTACCAAAGTTACGTCGGCACCGCATTTGGCTGCCGCCCTGGCAATGGCGAATCCCATGCGCCCGCTGGAATGATTTCCTATATAACGCACCGGGTCCAGGGCTTCGCGCGTACCGCCGGCAGTGACGATGACCTTTTGCCCGCACAACTCTTTTCGTTCATCTGCTACATATTCAAGCGCTTCTATAATACGTTCCGGAGCGGGCAAACGGCCGGCACCGACAGTCCCGCACGCTAACACTCCCGAATCGGGCTGCATAATCGTATAACCGCAATCTTTCAGGATTTGTACATTCCTTTGAACGATTTTGTTGTTCCACATATTCGTGTTCATGGCGGGACAGACCATTACAGGTGCCGTCGTAGCCATTAATACGGTTGTCGCCATATCGTCGGCAACACCGTTGGCCGCTTTACCGATAATATTGGCTGTTGCCGGTGCTACAAGGACTACGTGAGCCCATTCGGCCAAGGCGATATGCTCTACATGAAACTCCGGTACGTCGGCGAACATAGAAACGGCTACGGGATTGCCCGAAATCTCACGCAACGTTAAAGGCGTAATAAATTCCGTCGCATGCTTTGTCATAACGCATTTAACCTGAGCACCCTGCTTGCGTAACGTACTGGCAATAATAGCCGTCTTATAAGCAGCTATGCCGCCGCTTATGATAAGTAGGACATGCTTGTCTCGCAAAGACATGAGAAGTCACCCTCGCTTTATTTTATACCTGCTTGAGGTGTTTCATATTTAATTTTGCCTTCATTAATTTCTTCCATAGCCACGGAAACAACCTTATTTGTATTTACATCTACAAACGGAGCATCACCGTCCGTCAACTCTCTGGCTCTTTTTGCCGCTAAGGTAACCAGTGTATATTTACTGTCCACTTTTTTCATTAATGATTCCAGCGTCGGTTGAATTAACATAATTACACTCTCCTATTGTAACGTATACATTTTTTTTAAATTTTCTATAATCCCGCTATTTCGTCGTGAACGACACGCTTCTGCCGTAATGACGGCTTTCGCCTTGCTGACGGCAGTCTCCAGGTCATCGTTAACAATTAAATAATCGTACTTATCAATCCAGTCCAGTTCGGTACGTGCTTTATCGAGGCGCTTTTGTATCACTTCATCCGAATCGGTTCGGCGATTGTGCAGCCGCCGCGATAAAATTTCCAGACTGGGTGGAACTATATAGATACACACGGCATCGGGATAGACCTTTTTAATCTGCATAGCTCCCTGAATATCTATTTCCAACATGACATGGTGTCCTTCATCCATGCGATTAAATACATAGTCTTTAGGCGTTCCGTAATAATGGTCATAGACCTTGGCATATTCTAAAAAGGCGTCTTTTTCCAATAGCTTTTCAAAACTGTCATTATCCGTAAAAAAATAATTGACGCCGTCTTTTTCTCCTTCTCTCGGAGCGCGCGTGGTCATGGATACGGAATAGTCCATATGGGGAAAGTGGCACCTCAAGGCGTCACAAATAGTGCCTTTTCCGGCTCCGGACGGTCCGGACACGACCAGTAACATACCCTTAGTCTTCATGGACGTCACCCCCATTTTCTTCTTCCTGTAACGATAGTTCATTTCCGCGAAAAGCACCCATTCTATGGGCAATCGTTTCAGTCTGCAAAGCCGACAAAACGATTTGCCCCCGCTCCATTACCAAAACAGATCGCGTCTTTCGGCCGCAAGTAGCATCCACCAATACGTGTTCATCCCGGGCATCTTGAATCATCCGTTTCACAGGCGCCGATTCGGGGCTTATAAGAGCTACGATTTTGCCGGCTGAAACCATGTTGCCGAAACCGATATTCAGAAATTCCGTCTTCATATGTTCACCTGTCATTCAATATTTTGAATTTGTTCACGAATCTTTTCCAGTTCGTTTTTTAAGCGAAGAACCGCATCGGTTATCGTCAAATCCTGTATTTTGGAGCCGATTGTATTGGTCTCTCTATTCATTTCCTGAAGAAGAAAATCAAGAGAACGGCCTACATCGGTCGTTTCTGTCAATAACTTTTTTAATTGTAACACATGGCTCTTAAAACGTACAACTTCTTCCGTTACGTCGGATTTATCGGCAAAGACGGCAATCTCCTGAAGAATACGTGATTCATCCACATTTGTCCCCGTTTCTTCCAATAGTTTGGCAATCCTTTTATGCAATCGTTGCCCGTAAGCTTCACTGAGATCTGCGCGGTGATTGTCGATAAAATTGATGTATTCTTCCGCCTTGGCGGCGCGTTCCGACAAATCCAGTTCTATATTTTTCCCTTCTCGTTCGCGCATAATCGTTAAGGCCGTCAGGGCCTTGGCAGCAGCCGCTTGTATTTTAGGCCATACGACTTCCGTATCGGTCGGTTGTTCCTCCGTTACGAACCAATCGCTCATAAGAGCCGACGTTTCTGCAAAAGTAGCTTCTCCTTCCGAAAAAATACGGTTCTTAACCTCCGTTAACGCCTGTTTCCCCGCTTCTAAAGCCGCAAAATCGATACGAATGGCGGGAGTCTCTTTAGATAATTCTGTTACAGTTACAAAAACATCCGTTTTACCGCGATGTATAACATCCTTTAATTGGCGTCGCACTCGTTCTTCAAGAGCCGCATACGTTCTGGGAATGCGAATATTAAACTCCGCAAATCGTTGATTTACGGCTTTTATTTCCACAGTAATACTAAACTTTTCATCACTATACGTGCCGCTCCCGAATCCTGTCATACTGCGCATATGTAAACCTCCTTCAATAATGCCGTATATGTATACATGTATCCTAATCCCGTCACTCCCGACTGTCAATAAGATAGAAAAAATGAGAACTTGCCTGTACGAAATCTGTTGCATCGCCTATAATAGCTAAGAAAGACGGAAAGACAATAAGGAGATACACCATGAATCTTGACGGAATTACCTTGCACAGTGCTGTCGAAGAATTATCACAAGCCCTGACAGGCGGACAAATAACTAAAATTTATCAACTGAACGGTCGAGGGTTGTATTTTCGGGTTTTCAACGACAAGTCGCTCTATCACCTGATTATTACACTCGACGGTTCACCGCGACTTTTTCTGAGTGATAACCAACCGCCTACGCCGGATGTGCCGACAGGACTGGCCATGTTTTTACGCAAATATTATGAAAACGGTCGCATTGCCTCTATAACTCAGCTTCATCTCGATCGTATCATCGATGTAAATATTGATGTACTCAATATGTCGGGACAATTGGTAACTCGCAAAATGCATGTCGAACTTATGGGCAAGTATAGTAATGTTATTTTTACGGAAGACGGTATGATTTTGGAAGCACTCATAAAGACTCACAAGGATAAGCAGGCTTTGCGAACCATATATCCGAAACAGCCCTATGAGTTTCCCCCCAACTTCATGCGCATGAATCCCTTTGACTTTTCCGTTCATGAATTGACGGAAATGGCCAATACGGGTGATTCTGACGAAGACTTACGCACTTGGATGCTGAAACGTTTTAACGGTATGAGTACGGTCGTTTTAAATGAATTGTCGAACCGCACGGGTATTGATATAAACATACTCACGTCAACTTTGACGACAGAAGAAAAAAATGACTGGTTTTCAGCCGTTATACAGCTTGGTAAGGATGTTCAGGGATTAAAGGGAGCCTTCGTCTACACGGATAAAAAAAAGGAAATCCTCTTTCCTGCCGAGCTGAAAAGTTTGGCACATTTACCGAGACGTCACTATGACTATATTCAAGATTATTTAAAAGAATTTCAGGATACGGCGGCCAGCCTAAGCGGTGAGCAGGAAGAGCTGAAAAAAAAGGCCGCTAAGGCGGCGGACCGACAGCGCCGAAAAATCCGACGTATTAACTCCGAACTGAAAGAAACGGATAAGATGGACACCTATAAGTTGTACGGCGACCTTTTAATGATTCACGCTTATGACCGTCCGGCTCATCAATCATCTCTAACGGTCCGAAATTTATTATCCGAAACGATGGAAGACGTTACTATTCCGTTGAATCCGGCTCTTTCCGTAACCGACAATGCCAATAAATACTATAAAAAATATGCAAAACTGCGCAACCGTAAACAAATGTCCGCTCAATTACAAGCGGATAATGCCGCAGAGCTCAACTATATAGAATCCTTGGAATATGCTTTGCAAACTATAGAAACTAAGGATGAGTTGGCTGATATCAAGGCGGAAATGCGTGTAGCCGGTATGCTTCCGGCAAGCGGAAAAGATAAATTAAAAAAAGAATTTGCACAAAAAATACTGACCTTACATTGCGACGGCGCGAACATATTTATCGGAAGAAACAACCGACAAAACGATTTTCTGACTACAAAAAAAGCCAAGCCCTTCGATTACTGGTTTCACGTTAAAAATCGCCCCGGATCTCATGTTATCTTGTCCTGCGGTCAAGATGAGCCGACGAACAAGCAACTGCAAACTGCGGCTGAGTGTGCCGCTTGGTACAGTACGGGAAGAGACGACTCGAAAGTAGAAGTAGACAGCACCATGATTAAACATGTAAAAAAGCCGCCTCACTCCGTACCCGGATACGTTATTTTCGATCATCAGACAACCTACGTCGTAACGCCTAAAAAGCATGATGAGTTGAGTAAATAAGAAAAAGTCCTTCACTTAACAGTGAAGGACTTTTTCTTATTCCGTAAAGACGTGGCCGTATTCTTTTTCGTGACGTTTTGCCCAGACTTGAGCATAAGAACAGGTAGCTCCCGTCTTCTTTCCCTGCTTTTCAATGTAATCGGCTGCAGCCTGAACTAACTTACCGGCCATACCTTGACCTCTAAGTGAATCATCCACAAAGGTGTGGGTGATTACATAGTTACCGTCAGCTTGCAAGGGAAAATCGATTTCTCCCACTATCTTATTTTCTTCATTTTTTACGATAATTCGTTCAGGTTCATATATAAAATCCATAAAGACCTACCTCCTTTTCTTAACTATAGCATAAAAAACGCCGACACTCTATATCGTTAAAGGACGTGGCCCGTACAAATCTGAATAATAAATATTAACCGACACATCGCTCGGCCCGTTCTTCCAAAATGGAAACAAGCGCGTTGGCACTGCTGGTGTGAGAACGAATGACTTCCACATTTTTACGTTGTGCTTCCTTAACGGCACAACGTACCATACTATGGCTTACAGTGCTGGTAAAGAGAACCACCAAGTCGGGTGAACCGATTTTGGACTTAAAATCACTCGGTACTTGAGTAAATACCTTTGCCTTATACGAATATTTTTTGCAAATATTCTTGTATCTACATACCATACAGTCATTACCGCCAACGATTACTACGCTCATAACCATCTCCCCTTCGGATATACAAGCTTTTAATTTTGATAACGTATTTCAATTACAGTTATAAGTATAATAGAGTATACGATTGGCTGTCAATAGATGATGATAATTCTTAATAATATTTTATTGTATTATGATTATAAGCTATCTAATCTTAATCGCCTATTATCTAACTGATATGATATATCATAAATACTTGCGAAATTTCTTTCCCTATTCAATCTATATGATATCAATAAATTCGTCATTTAAAGCCTTGTTCATACTGCGAACGGCGCAGAACTTGCCGCACATACTGCACGTATCTTCGTGATCTTTCTCCGGAGCTCTGCTTTCTCGGATGCGGCGGGCTCTGTCGGGATTCATGGCCAACGCATACTGAGCTTCCCAATCAAGCTTTTTACGCGCATCCGCCATAGCATCATCCTTATCTCTGGCACCTCGAATACCTCTGGCTATATCGGCGGCATGAGCTGCGATTTTAAAAGCCATAATCCCCTCTTCCACGTCCTGAAGATTAGGCAGGGCCAAGTGTTCGGCCGGTGTTACATAGCATAAGAAAGAGGCTCCGTGCATACCGGCAACGGCACCTCCGATAGCTGCCGTAATGTGATCGTATCCGGGTGCTATATCCGTAACCAAGGGGCCTAAAACATAAAAGGGGGCTCCGTCACAAAGACGTTCCTGAACTTCCATATTGGCCTGAATTTCATTCAATGCCATATGGCCCGGCCCTTCTATCATAACCTGAACGCCGCGCTGACGAGCTCGTTTAGTCAATTCACCTAAGCGTACCAATTCTTCAATTTGGCAAACATCGGTTGCATCGGCCAGGCAACCGGGTCGACATGCATCTCCTAAAGAAAGGGTTACATCATACTCGACACAAATATCGAGTATATCATCAAAATACTCATAGAAGGGATTTTCCTGGCCTGTCATATGCATCCATGCAAAAAGCAGACTGCCGCCGCGACTGACAATATTCAGTTTCCTCTTATGAGTTTTAATTTGATGTACTGTCTGACGTGTAATCCCGCAATGAACGGTAATAAAATCCACCCCGTCTTCAGCATGAAGCCGTACCGTATCCAGGAAATCCTTAGCCGTCAAAAAAGCTAAGTCCTTTTGGTGATGAATAACGCTGTCATAAATGGGGACCGTGCCGATCATAGCCGTACATTTTTCCGTTAAAACGCGTCTGAATATGCGCGTATCTCCGTGGGTAGACAGGTCCATTATCGAGTCGGCTCCCAATTTGACAGCGGTCTGAACCTTTGCCAATTCGGCTTCGTAATCCTTGCAATCTTTCGAGGTTCCCAAGTTGGCATTAATTTTTGTCCGTAAAGCCTTTCCTATGCCTTCAGGACTAATGGACTTATGGTTTTTATTGCACGGAATGACGACCTGTCCGGCAGCCACTAAAGAACATATTTGTTCCTCAGATAACCCCTCTTTTCGGGCAACAATCTTCATTTCATTCGTAATAACTCCCTGTTTGGCTGCTTGTAATTGAGTAAAAAACATGATGTCTCCTTTCGTTACAAGCGAGTCCATAGGCTCGGGGAAAACAAAAAGGGTATCGACGTATCGATACCCTTTTGTAGCGTAAACGAGCTTCCTACGCGGGCATGATCCCGATCAGGTGTAAAGGTCAGGACTTACAGTCCTTTCTCAGCCTATAATATAGACTCCCTTGCAACATTATTATATATTTGTATCTAGCATACCACGTTGTGTACGAACATACAATATAAAAAGACTTCTTCAAATGAAGAAGTCTTTGTGGTGACCCGGTAGGGATTCGAACCCTAGACCCACAGCTTAGAAGGCTGTTGCTCTATCCAGCTGAGCTACCGAGTCATGCATTACCTGTAAAAGTATATCATTATACAGGCGGCAATGCAAGATAAAAGCGGGTGAACCTTGAAATCACCCGCTTTTATAAATTAATTATTTGGCATATACAATCTTACCTGTCAAAGCTTCTGTCGTAACTTTCATATCTCGGCCGCCGTCATCAATCATTTCCACTTCATAATAAGGATGGCCGTCTTTTTCAATTTCTACTTCCCACTCAGCTACCTGGAAGGTATCTCCCGCTTTTTTCAAGGCACCGGCTACGGCAACTTCAGGTTTTATTAATTTACTCAAGTTTAGCGTACGGCTATCGGCATTGCCATCGATTTCCTTAGTTTTGATGGCAATAATTTCTCCCGTTTCGGCTAATACTTTCATTTCCTTCTTCGCTGTTTCCGTATAGCCGGTTATTTCATAATAGGGGCGGTGCTTACCTTCATAACCTATAGATTTAATGCGTACATTATCCCCGTAGTAGGAACGAAACAGAGCCAAAGCACTTTCATAACCTACATCTTTGATTTGTGTCTGAGACGGCGCGGTCGTTACCTCTTTTTTTACTGATTTTTTCTTCTGTACCGCCGCCTTATGGCCATCTTTTTTCTGTACCGGTACCTGAATAGCCGAGTCAGCGCTTTGTGCATTTACACTCGGTGTTACATCTGCCGCAAAGGTGGTAGTAGTCATCAAAAAGGCGGCAAATACTGCTGTATAAATTCCTGATTTTCTCATGTTATAATCCTCCTTAAAATACCGTATCGGTATGTCTTATTGCAGTATAACCGAGTTTTGAAAACTTGTAAACCATTTCGAGTTTTCAATTTTGTCACAAAAAACAGAGATTGCCGTAACAATCTCTGTCCATTCGCGGATATAGTCTAATCTATTTAGCCATGAGTGCCGTAAACGCAGCCAGAAAGCCGCAAACGATTCCGGGTAAGTTGGCAATAATAATCGGCCAATCTCTTTCTTGTTTGAAGAAACCGTACAAAACCCAAAGAATGCAGTTTACAAAAGCTACGGACGGCTGAATAAAGTCTCCCGGATGTCCCGATAGGTTGTTCATAATCTGAGGAATATATGATACATACATCAACACCGCCATTACGGAGGCAACAGAACCGACTTTAGTAATGATTTTTTCCATAATAATTCTCCTTATAAATAAAAAACAAGTCTTGCGGAGTATACAACAATTCCGAAAACTTGTAAATACCTTTCAGTTTACAAATTGGTAAAAAAAAAGATCCCGAATGACAGGAATCCCGATAAAAAAATGGAGCGGGTGATGGGAATCGAACCCACGTAACCAGCTTGGAAGGCTGGCGCTCTACCATTGAGCTACACCCGCATGACTGTTCTGGTCGGAGCAGCAGGATTCGAACCTGCGACCCCCTGGTCCCAAGCCAGGTGCGCTACCAAACTGCGCTATGCCCCGCCACCAGAAATTATTATACTGAATAATTGTACTTCTTGTCAAATCAACGAATAGTCGGCATGTTCCGACCGTTAAATATTTCCAACATTTCCTGCTTCAGTTGACGTCTGATTAACTCCCTGTCTTTCAGCTTCAACTGATCTTCCGTAATATCAAAGAGATAATTGTTCAAATCGAACTCACGCAACATCATCTTCGTGTGAAAAATATTCTCCTGATAAACGTTGACATCTATCATATTATAACGATGTCTTGTTTCTTTTGCAATATAGTTTTGAATCGAATTGATACGGTGATCGATAAACAGTTTTTTTCCGCTTATATCGCGTGTAAAACCGCGAACGCGATAATCCAATGTAACAATATCCGAATCAAAAGAGTCGAGAAGATAGTTGAGTGCGTTTAAGGGTGAAATACGACCGCATGTGGACACGTCAATATCGGCACGAAAAGTCGTAATCCCCTTTTGAGGATGGCTTTCCGGATAAGTATGTACCGTCAAATGGCTTTTATCCAAATGACAGACTACATCCGTATCGGGTGCAATCTCTTCTTCCGAAATTAAAATGGTGACACTGGCCCCTTGGGGGTCATAGTCCTGACTGGCCACATTTAAAATATTGGCCCCGATAATAGAGGCTACATTTTCCAAAATTTCCGTTAAGCGCGCCGCATTATATGCTTCGTCAATGTACTCAATATAATGACGACGAGCTTCTTCGGAGTCGGCATAACAAATATCGTAGATGTTAAAGCTCAAGGTCTTTGTAAGATTATTAAAGCCGTACAGTTTTAATTTATCTTTTTTTATGGTCATCTTCCCTCATTACCCCTACTATAGATTCGCATTTTCTTACACATAGTTTATCAAAGTATTTCAAAAAAACGAACTTCTTTTATAACTCGATTTTCAAGACAACAAAGAGCATACGTACCGTATCTTCCGTCTCTGGGCAAGGCTATACTGCCGGGATTTACGAGTGTAACATCCCC
This sequence comes from Megasphaera sp. AF13-6AC, assembly GCF_027685385.1. NCBI lineage: Bacteria > Bacillati > Bacillota > Negativicutes > Veillonellales > Veillonellaceae > Megasphaera > Megasphaera sp. AF13-6AC. Next base: position 10,820 of record NZ_JAQCUN010000004.1, on the reverse strand, counting down.
TATACGTTCTTCACAAGTTCTGTGTGTGTGGCCGAAAAGGACAAGCTGCGCTCCCTTCACCTCACCTGTAGCCGCCATAGACTTTAAGGTTCTACCGTGGCCGTGAGTCATATAGATGCGTATATCATCAACTGTAATTAGCGCTTCATCCGGAGCCTTATACGTATCGAAATAATCATTATTTCCTTTAACCGTGTACACGGGGACATCCGTATAATACGCCAATTCTTCGGCATCTCGACAATAATCGCCGCAATGAAACCAGGCCTTAACTTGAGGACAGTCATCCGTGAGTTTTTGCCAATGTCGATTGTTTCCGTGGCTGTCACTGACAATACCTATATAAACGGGCATCATAACAGTAATTCCTGCAAACGCCGCAGAGCCGCTCCGCGATGGCTGATTGAATTTTTTTCATCCAAATCAAGCTCAGCCATAGTTTTGCCAAAAGACGGTACGTAAAAATACGGATCATAGCCGAACCCTTCACTTCCCTTCGGCTTCAAATCGATAAGACCTTCACAAGTGCCTTCAGCCAACAACGGTTCTTTCCCGGGAGCCGCCAGAGCCAGGACACATACATAACGGGCCGTTCTCTTTTCTCGTTCCACGCCTTGCAAGGATTTAATGAGTTTGGCATTATTAGCCTTGTCATCATGTCCTTCACCGGCATAACGAGCCGAATGAACGCCCGGAGCACCGTCCAGAGCATCGACGACGAGCCCCGAATCGTCGGCAAGACACAACATGCCCGTACGGGCTGCGTAATACTTAGCTTTAATGGCTGCATTATCGGCAAAGGTCTGCCCGTCTTCTATCGGTTCGGGAAGATCGGGCGCTTTATCGAATACGGAAAAAACGGAAAATCCCGCTTTTTCCAGTACATCACGGAACTCCCGTATTTTTCCCTTATTTCTGGTTGCAATCAAAAGGGCTTCTTTTTTATTTTCAGCCATACCTTATCCTTCTATACGAGCCGTCTTTTCTCGTAAAAGAGCTCCGTAATTTTTTATAATTACAATCGGTGTTTTCTGTGATGCGTTCCCGAAGGGATTATCGATTAAAATAGCCGCTACTTCTTGAGGCTTAATACCGCGTGAATATCCCAATACGGCCGATCTTTTCAAATCATTTACATCGGCAACACAGGCTCCGTAACAACCCAAACGCTTTTTTATTTTTTCGGCTACACCCATAGGGTCTGCCGGACCGTATACAATACACTTGTCAAACGGCGGCATAGTCCCCGTTACATCGTCAGTTAAAGAAGCTTGGCGGCAGAGCCGATACCAAACACCGTCTTTACCGAAAAGTTTGGCAATAAAACCGATAATGAAACATACCAGCATCTTCCATTCGCCTTCCAGCTCCATGGCTGCCTGCATGCCGTACAAGCTGGCCATACTGCCTTCACCGGGCACAAATCGGCGCATGAGCCTAGCTTGCCAAGACGGTTTTAATTCTTCAGGTCTCGTAAAGCGACGTTGCGTAATAGCCACTACACTTTCGGCAACGCACAATAAATCGTCGGGTCCGATTTGCCCTTGTGTATACTCTTCAATGGAATCAACAATATTATCCTTTTCCGTAAGAATTCTGGTTTTTACGGGAACCAATTCCAATTCAGCCATATGCCGACCCTCCTATGCCTGTTCCAATGCTTTTTGAACTTCTGCGGCTTTCAACGTAATTCGTGCCTTATGAATATACCATTCGCTACGCGATACTACCTGATACACAAGATCAATCGGCATGTCGGGGAAAGTTCTTAAATCATTGCGAATATCACGGTTTTTACTTACTAAGGTTACGGTTACACGAATGCGACCGCCTTTTCGAGGATAGTAAATAACCGATTCCCAGTATCCGTCATCACGTTCCGCTTCCTTGTTGGCCAGCTGAGCGCTGACAAGACAACGATCGTACTGTTCGCGCGGCAATAAGACACGCGGATAAAAGTCCATAATCGTCCCCAACTGTCGTCCGGCATTATGGAAGGGCACTTCCGTTTCAAATACGGCCGTGTCGGATGTCATTTCTTTCAGTTCGAACGGATTGCGACGCCTTGCTTCAATGATAAACTTAGCATCGCCCTGTTTCCAGGCAAAAAAGCGGAAGGCTAAATACAAGAGAGCTATGACTCCGATTAGGCCCATGAGGACATTCAGTAGAATATACAAATACACGATACAGGACTCCTTTGCTTAACATATATAAACTAAGACAATACTACTTCTTCAGTCGTAAATTCATGCGGCGGTAATAGGTGAGCTGCCAATTTCCGACCTCTTTGCGCTTCGGCTGTAAAGCAGAGCCGTAACCGCCCTCTTTCTTTTTGCCCGTTCAATAGTCCTTCTTTTTTTAAAATAGCCGAGGCCTGAAGCGCCGTTTCATGTGCCGGATCGACGAAAACGATCGAATCGCCGCAGATCTCCTCAAACAAAGGCTGTACAAAAGGATAATGGGTACAACCGAAAATAGCCGTATCTACGTGGGCTTCCAATACTGGTTTCGTATCAGCCGTAACGGTCTGACGCATTTCTTCCGTATTTAACCGTCCTCTTTCAATGAGTGAAGCCAAGGAAGCGCACGGTTGCTCCACAATCGTCATAGACGGATCCAGTCGAGCCGCCTCGTCCCTATGAATATGGTTGGCAATAGTAAGAGGCGTGGCGAATACGGCAATGCGATTTTCCGTGCTTATATGCCTGGCCGTTTCTATCCCGCGGCTCATCCCCAGCAGGAGGGTTTTCGTTTTTTCCTTCATCTTCATGTAGGCGACGGCAGTTGCCGTATTACAGGCAAATACTATTAACTTTACCTGCCGCCTTTCAAGAAAGGCTATAATCTGCTCCGTAAAAATCAAAATTTCATCTTGAGTACGTGTGCCGTAAGGATTGCGCTTCGTATCGCCTACATAAATGATATCTTCATGAGGCAGCAGATGTCGCAGTTTATTGACAACGGTCAATCCGCCTACGCCCGAGTCGAATACCCCTATGGGTTGTTCCGCCTTAGCCACAATCGTCATCCTTTACAAGTTCTTCCTTATCTTTTTCGTACGCCCCTTTCAGGCGATTGAAATAGGTGTCGTTCAGGCGTACGACCTTATTGTCGTCTGCCGATGTAAACACGTTCTGTGTTGTACCCTTGCAAAGAAGAATACCGTCTATATGACGCCGAATCACATACGAAAAAACGACTTGTGCTCTGCTCAGCTTAATCAAGCGGGTTTCAATATCAATGACATCATTAAAATTAATCGGCTGTATATATTCGCAAGAAACATTTTTTATAGGAAAAAGTATCTTCTTATCCATCAATTCAAATAAGTCGAGCCCGACCTCATCGAAATAAGCACAACGGCCGCACTCAAACCATCGAATTTGATTGGAATGATGGACGATTCCCATCATATCCGTTTCATAAAAGCGAACTTTTTCCGTAATTGTAATCATTATGATACTCCTGCCAAAACTTGAATAACAATCATAATTTTACGCTCAATAAAGGCTACTGTCAATTTTCACACGTCGTCGAAACTGCAATAAAAAGGTGAGACCGCGTTAACAGTCCCACCTTTCATTTATCCTAACTTTGCCATAGGAAAAAGTTTACGTACCTTCTCCTTATGTTCCGGCTTTACATACGTCCCTGCAAAGGTAAGAGCCGCACCGATTACGGCAGCATCATCCAACCATCCGATTCCCGGAATCATATCGGGAATAATATCCAAAGGCATGATAGTATAGCCGATGGCACCCATCAGTACAAGCCTCACAAATTTAGGAGTGTCCGAATCTTTAATGCAGTAATAAATCATCATTAACCGCGGCAAAAATTTTATTTTCTTTCCCGCTACCTTAATGAAGGCTATAAATTTTAACGGAGAATAGAAGCGAGCAAAAAATGTCAGCCACTTAATCATAAGCAACTCCTTATTCCAACGGCTTCTTCGCTTCTTCCACGGCAGCTCGCACCTTGTCTTCCACTTCATCTTCCGCTTCGTCAAAAGTAGCTACTGCATCTTCCAGCTTTTCTTCTCGAGCTTTAGCGGCTTCTTCGTGTACATTGTTGTATTCGGCTTCATTGACAGCATCGACAGCTTGTTGGACAGCTGCATCTTCAGCCACTTCATCAGCTAAATTACGGCTGCGAACATTATGATACAATTCCTGTCCTTTGTCTTTCGCATCCATAACCGCATCTTTTGCCGCATTGCCCCATTTTGCAAAGAAATCTTTTGTTTCATCGCCGAGAGGTACATTTTTCAACGGGTTATCTTTTAATTTTTCGACTTGTTCTTTGGCTTTTTCTTTCCATTCGCCGAACATTTCGATATACGGAGTCATATCGCTGGGCATACCGTCACGCAACCAACGTTGTGTCACTCGACCCAAGCTGTACGTAATACCGACAGCTACGGGAACCTGAATGACGGAAAAAGGAATCAAAGTCGTCAACAAATTACCTGCCATTTGGCTGCCCATGGCACCGAGAAAGGCCAGAACGGCACGTTCCGTCAATTTTACATCATAAATACGGGCAATTCGGCTGACCAGGTATACTTCGTTAGCCATTAAAGCAACCGTACCTACTAAAGGAGCGATAACAATAGCACCGGCACGAGCCGCAGCCCAACGGCAAAGTGTTTCGACTTTTAAGTCGCGATCTTCAGTCGTTTCGTCCATAGCATCCAGAACCGTCATAGCCTTAGCATCGGCATCATTGCCGTTTTGTGCGTTCAACTTCGCTATTTCCGCTTTTAAGTCGGCAATCTGTTCTTGTAAGTTTTTTAATTGTTCCATTTCTTCGTTGGTCATATAAAACACCTCGAATTTCAAATTAAAAATCTAATTTATCGTCATATTTTCCCATGTTTTTAACAGCTTGTCAATCCACCGTCTACAGGAAGTGCCGTTCCCGTAATAAAAGACGCATCGTCACTTAAAAGGAAAGTAACGACTTTACCGACTTCATCGGCCGTAGCAATTCGCCCCAGAGGGTAAACGGATGCCATATCCCCCAAAGATAGCGACGGGTCTTCTGCCAGCTGCTTTTCAACAAGGGGAGTCATCACATCACCGGGACAAAGGGCGTTCACACGAATTTTATGAGTAGCTCCTTCCAGAGCCAGAGATTTGGCAAAAGCCGTAACGGCCCCCTTGGTCGCACCGTAAATACTGCATGCCGCATTTCCCTGTAACCCCGCGTCACTGCTTATAATGACAATAGAACCGCCTTGCTTCTTTAAAGCCCCGTAAGCGGCCCGGCATAAAAGAACGGTACCGAATACATTCACCTCAAAAATACGGCGAATTTCTTCAGAGTTTTCGTTTTCCAACAATTCTTGACGGTAGTATCCCGCTGATGTAACCACCCCTGTCAGGTTACCGAAAGTAGACACGGCCGCTTCTACCATGCGTTGACAATCAGCTTCTTCAGTTACATCACCTTTTACATACACGACGTTTCCGAACGATTCAACCTCATGCACCGCTTTTAATCCGCGTTCTCCGTTGCGGCCGTTAATGACGACATTCATACCCGCTCGGGCGCATAAGCGGGCGGAAGCCAGGCCGATTCCGGAGGTACCCCCGCTGATAAGTACAGTTTTCTTTTCCATGACCCGTCCCCTTTTTACATGAATTGGGTAACAAAAACAAAATCGACGCCCTCATCCAACAACTCTTTATACGTTTCTTTTAAAGCCTGTAAGGTTGCCGGGCGACAATGGCCGATTGTGACGGCCGTACCGTTTTTTAAAGCCAATCTGCCGGCTTGTCGAATTCGTTCTTTAATGGCCGATACAGACGGGTCATTGTCAATAAATAAGTTATTTCGCGTCGTTCCGACTCCCATGGATGCGGCCGTTTGCTCCGCTACGGATGCGGCCGTCGTACGGCTGTCCAAAAAGACGAGTCCTCGACTTTTCAAAACGGACATGACATCTTTCATCAGGCGTGTATCCGCTGTCGACTTAGAGCCTTGATGATTATTAATGCCTACGGCATAAGGGACCTGATCGATTAATTCGTTCGTCGTGGCGATAACCTTCTTGTCCCCCATATCGGAAGAAATAAAAATCTCTTCCGACGAAACTGTATTTAACGGTTCCATAGGCAGGTGAACTATGATTTTATTACCCGCATTATGACCGCTTTCAGCACTGTCAATAGTATGGGGCTTAAAGGGCATAACCGCATAGGTCAAGTGGATGGGCAAGGCGTTATACCCTTCCAAAACCTCCATATTACTGCCGCAATCGTCAATGACCACGGCCAATCTTCCTTTTATTTGCGCAGGATGATGTATGCGGCCGTCTTCCTGCGCTTCTTTGTCGGAAGGTGAATTCTTGTCGACTTTCAGCTCCTTAGCCAAGGCAACGGCTTTTCCCTTGGGCGGTACATATAGCTTCAAAGCCACCATGCTGACCGTATCTCCGTCCACGGATTCACATAAAGCGATGTCATACTCCGTCACAGTATCACCGTTCTTTTTTACGTCTTCCGTCCTGTATAAAACAGCCTTACCGTTCGATTTTTCCAGTTCTTTTGTCAACTTCTCTTTATCAATTACTCCGTCAACAACAGCGGTCTGTACCGACCATTTTATGACACCGCCCGTCTTTTCGCGGCGTTCTTCCCGTTTATCGGTAGAAACGATTTCAACACTGCACCCTTCATCTTTAACCCACTTGATAATACCGTCTTGAAGCTTTGTAGCCGCCTGTGTACAATCCAGATTTTTTCCGTCATCGGTCACTTCCGAAAGTGATGACAAGTCGGCGTCGGCTGACGTATTGTGATGAAAATAAGCATACCCCATTGCACATAAAGCAATGAGAAGTCCTAAGAAAAAGTAAGCCTTATTCGACTTTCCCGAAGTGCTGCGTCTTCTTCCTTTTCTGGTCGCCATAATTCCTCCGAAAAAAAGCCGGCGTAACACTGAAAATTACGCCGGACCTTATTATGAAATCGATTCCGGCGTCATACCGGAAGGATAATATATTTTTTGCTTACGCTCTTCAAGCATTTGTAAGACACCGCGACTGACAACCTCCGCGCCGTCACGACGACAGAAGCGACATGCCTGCGACATATGGCCCAAGCGCTCTGTATGTTGCAGCAATTCCGATACGGCTTCTACCAGTCGACTTTGAGATTTTACCCAACGAGCACAACCTTTTTCCTGCATATAGGAAGCATTCGCCTCTTCCTGACCGGGTATGGGGCTGTAAAAAACGGAAGGTACTCCGACCGCCGCTGCTTCCGTACACGTCAGCGCTCCCGGTTTTGTCACCAATAAAGATGCCTGCGCCATGAGGGCCGCTATCTGGTTAGTATATCCGAAAATTTTTACATCATGTTTTAAATCTTTTTGCAGTTGTGACAAATCATCAAATAAATCCGCATTATGTCCCGTCACAACGGAAAAGGAATCGATGCAGTCAAGCCTGTCCAATAAAAGGAGAGAGTCTTTTATAGACCCCATTCCCAGACCGCCGCCCATAAGTAACACATTACGATGACCCGCTTCGGCAGCCTTCACGGACCAATGCTCTTCCGTAAAAGCCGTACGTACGGGAATTCCCGATACAAAAACCTTGTGGGCCGCCACCCCTTGATCTACCAATAAGTTTTTTAAATGAGGAGCTGCGACGAAATATTTATCAATTTGCGGATATATCCAAAGAGAATGTATGGCAAAGTCCGTAATAACTCCCACAACGGGAACGGTCGTCTTTTTTTGTCGCTTCAATAAGGATGCCGCACCGGCGGGAAACGGATGAGTACATACGATAATGTCCGGCCTTTTTTCTTCCAAAATACGTGACATGCGCCGCTTTAGACCCCAGGCAAACAGGGTCTTTACAATCATGCCTTTTTTATAGCCTTGTGACGAATAATACATTAAATCATACACAAGGGGAAAAAGGTCCAGGATTTTAATATATGTCTCCTTGACCAAGTTATCGATTGACAGCACGTCGTTGGAAATAAAGTCCACGTGTTCTACATCATAATCGATGCAATTCTTGCCCATATATTCTTCTATTGCCCTGGCGGCCTGTGTATGACCAGTCCCGATAGATGCGGACATGATCAGGATTTTTTTTGTCATCGTCGTACCTCATCGACCTGCAACGATTTTTGAAAACACAATCCCGGTTATCACATATATATTACGCTATTTATTCAAAAAAATAAAGAGCCGTAATGTAATACGGCTCTTTAGAGAATATCCCTCTTATTTTTTATTTACCAAGTCTTTGAGCTGCTTACCTGCTTTGAAAGCCGGTGTTTTAGATGCGGGAATCTTGATAACTTCGTTGTTGCGGGGATTACGGCCTTCGCGAGCTTTACGAGCGCGAACTTCGAACGTACCGAAACCGATAATCTGAACTTTGTCACCCTTCTTCAACGTTTCGCTAACAGCTTCAAAAACGGCTTTTACCGCTTTTTCAGCGTCTTTTTTCGTCAAATCGGATTTCTGTGCAACACTGGCAATTAATTCTGTCTTATTCATCAATAAGTCCTCCTTTAAATAGTTACATCTATAAATTACCGGCCTCTGTGGTCCTGATTGGACGAGGTTTCATCCGCTTTGGCCTCGTTCCAGAACGCATCCAACTCGTCAAGGGAGAAATCACTCCATTGACGACCCGAGTCCTTAACTCTGTCTTCTACATGAGCAAATCTCCGACGAAACTTGGTGTTGGCACGATGTAACGCACACTCCGGTTCAATATTGTAATATCTCAACAAATTGACCGCTACAAAAAGAACGTCGCCGGCTTCTTCTTCCATGTGATCGAACTTCCCTTCGACAACGGCTTCCTTAAATTCTTGAAGCTCTTCTTCAAGCTTTTTCCAGACTCCGTCAACCGTCGGCCATTCGAATCCTTTTTTTCCGGCCTTATCTTGTAACTTAAAAGATTGTAAGAGAGAAGGCATCCCCTTCGCAACGCCGTCCAGCAAGTGTTTATGCTGTTGACGACCCTCATCCTGCTTAAGTCTATCCCAGTTTATCACACTACTGTCGGATTTTTCAAGGCTTTTTTTAGAAAAAACGTGAGGATGTCGCTTAATCATCTTACTCGTCACATGGTCGACCACATCTTGTGCGGAAAAAAGCCCTTCTTCTTCCGCAATCTTGGCATGGATAACTACTTGATATAAAATATCACCGAATTCCTCACAAATACCGACCGTATCATTTGCGTCGATGGCATCCAGCGCTTCATATACCTCTTCGATCAAATATCGTCTCAAGCTTTTATGGGTCTGTGATTTATCCCAGGAACAACCGCCTTCACCTCGCAGTCGAGCTACGACATCGACAAGAGGCCCTATATCGAAAGGAAGCTTATCCACCTTATCCTCTTCTTTTCGGGGCGGTAATACAAGGCTCGTCAAGTGATCTACATAGTGGAGACGATCCAACTCAAAAAGCCGTATTTTCTCAATCCGTTCATCAGGTAGACTGATATGATGAACAACCATGGCTTCATATTCGTCCCCGTATTGCTCGGTAAGAGCAAGCTTTACATCTGAAGCGACTCGATCATTGTAGACCTGAGTTATTACAACGGTCACAGCAGGCAAAACACTCATCCGAGATAAATCAAAGCTGTCGAGAACGAGCATGCCGTTTACGGGGTCCAAGCCGGCCTTTGTATACAAGCTTTCCAAAAAACTCATGCCCGGCAAAACCTCATAAGGCACTCCTGCCGTTTTGCACTTTTCAACCAATTCCGTTACCGTATGTTCCGCGACTGCGGGACTTCCCGGTACGGCAAAGACCACATCATCTTCTTTCAGCCGTTCCATAACATAGTCCGTCATAGTATCATATACTTCTTCAAAAGAACGTCCGTCTTCATAAAAACGATCCAGGGCTTCAAAGACAATACCCTTTTGCTTTAAATACGAAACGGTCGGATGTACGGCCGTTCGCAAAAGCAGGCATGTAGCTCTTTTCATAACGACTATGGAGGCCATGGTAATCAATCCCGCATCTCCCGGTCCCAGGCCGACAATTTTAAGACTATGCATAACAATCTCCTTCAACTAAGGAATATATTTACCCACAACCGGAAGTCTTCGCAAAGAACGAAGACGCACGGCACGGACAACAAATAACCCGACGGCATATACGACACCGGCAATACTGATAGATATGAGTGTCGCCGCCGAATTGCCGAAGGTCGTCACTAAAGAATAATAAGCAAGAACAGCCGTACCGGCCATGGCTGCCGCGGCAATAAAAACACGACCGATGTAAAACCATTCAGGTCGATATGCAGCATATTTACCTGCAAAATAAATATTAAGTGCCGTTGCCAAGGCAATATCCGCATTGGTAGCCCAAGCGGCGCCGACTTCTCCTAACCAGGGAATAGCCGTTAAATACCAGCTTAAAACAATTTTAACAAGGGCGGAAATTCCCATGTTTAACAAGGGGATTCCCGTATGCCCCATACCTTGAAGAAGACCGTTCGTAATCTGCTGCAATCCGATAAGGAACGTTGCTAATGCCAAGACGCGAATAGCCGGTCCGGCAGCTGCCGTATTATACAAAAGTTCCGAAATAGGGGCCGCTAAAACAGCCAACCCCAAGCAAGCCGGAACGGTAATGATATTGGCAATACGCATAGCCGTATTAGTTCGGCTTTCCACTTCACTTAACCTGCCGGCCGTAAAAGCTGCTGAAACGGCCGGAACCAGACTGGTCGCTAAGGACACGGTTAAAAGGGTGGGCACCTGAATTAAGCCGTTGGCCATACCGGTTAAATATCCGTATAACGCAGTAGACTC
>NZ_JAQCUN010000039.1:0-10918 GCF_027685385.1 Megasphaera sp. AF13-6AC | reverse complement strand
CCTCTATGAAAAGACCGTTGCGGATGCGCGTGCTCGTCGTGAATCCTATGTCCGTTTACAAGCGGGATTTGAAGCTAAATAATAGACTCGACAGAGTTAAACTTAACAACCGTCTCTCATTACGAGAGGCGGTTGTTTTTTTCTATTGTCAAAAAGATAGTAAGGATGTAAATACGCTATGGTAAATTATGGTTTTCTCAAAAAAATAGCTTTATTTGAGAATGAAAATGTGCTAGAATGAATTAACTAATTGATAGCTGTTATTTATTTCTTTAGCAGGCATATATGGACATGCGTTGGATATATGCTGAACCGTCACAGGAAACGGTGCGGCAATTACAAGAACAACTTCACATTTCAAGCTTATTGGCCCGTACACTTGTCAATCGGGGAATCACCGATTCGACAGATGCCAAGCATTTTTTGTATGATAATATATCGTCATTATACGATCCTTTTCTTATGAAAGATGTTCGTAAAGGAGCTGAACGTATTCTCACGGCTATTGAACGAGGCGAGCGAATCGTCGTGTACGGAGATTATGATGTAGACGGAATTACATCAACAGCCTTAGTGTACCGTTCTCTTTGTGATTTAGGCGCCGATCCGGCATTTTACATTCCTGAACGGCAGTCTGAGGGGTACGGCTTGAACCGGGATGCATTGGAAGAGTTGGTGCGCGACAAAACCGAGGTAATTATTACAGTCGACTGCGGTATTTCTTCAGCTAAGCTGGTCAAGGAATTCAACACGCAGACAGATATTATCATTACGGATCATCACGAACCGTCGGAACATATTCCTGAAGGATATGCCGTCATCAATCCGAAGCAGCAAGACTGCATGTATCCTTATAAGGAATTAGCGGGAGTGGGGGTAGCCTATACACTGTGCCGTGCCTTAAGAATGCTGGCCGGCAAGACAGGCGTTGAGGAATATACATCTTTGGTTGCTTTGGGTACCGTAGCGGATCTGGTACCGCTGACGGGGGAAAACCGAATTTTAGTGGCTGACGGACTGTCACGTATTGCCGAAGGCGATAATTTCGGTATTCAAGCTTTAATAGAAACGACGGGTTTGGATGCGACGAAAATTTCGGCAGGAAATATCGCCTTTTCCGTTGCGCCTCGGTTAAATGCTGCCGGGCGTATCAGCCATGCCGAAAAGGGAGTGTTTCTCCTTTTGGAAAAAGATTCTGATAAGGCAAAAGAAACGGCTGAAGAACTGCATGATTTAAATACACAGCGACAGGACATCGAGCGGGCTATTACAACGGCAGCCATAGACGAGGTGGAAAGTGAAGGATATGAAGACGACCATGTCCTTGTTGTTGCCGGTGAAGGTTGGCATAGCGGAGTTATCGGTATAGCCGCATCCCGTTTAATTGAAAAATACTATAAACCGTCTCTGGTCATATCCGTTAAAGACGGTGTAGGCAAAGGGTCATGTCGGAGTATTACCGGCTTTAATATGTATGAAGCTCTGAATTCGTGCAAAGAACTTCTCATTCAGTTCGGAGGGCATGCCATGGCAGCCGGCTTTTCCGTTGCTCAGGAGAATATTGACGCTTTGCGAGAACGGATGAACGAATATGCATCACGGCATTTGACGGAGAAAGACTACATTCCCGTATTAAATGTAGATTCCGTGGTGGCAGGTGAGGACGTAACGGTCGATACGGTTCACGAATTGAGTCTCCTCGAACCTTACGGCATGGGAAATACTCGTCCTCTCTTCGTTTTAAAAAATGCGCTTCTTTATGATATTAAGGAAATAGGCAGACAGAAGACGCATTTGCGGATTGTTGCTGAAAGTGAAGACGGTTGTCGCTTGAGCGGTGTAGGCTGGTCAATGGCTGATAAGGCGGACTATATATTACGGAATGACGAAGTGGACCTGGCTTTTCAGCCGGAACTCAATACATATCACGATCGAACTACGGCTCAGCTTGTATTGCGTGATATGCGCTTAACCCATGAATACAAGCCGACCCTTACTAGAAACGATATGGTAGACATATATAAGGTCTTAAAGACCTATGTAGGGGAAGGCCGCCGTACTGTCAGTGACACAAGACGGTATATGCTTGATGCAGTGACATTGATAGACGGACATGATGTACTGACGGCCCTGCAGATTTTTAAGGAGTTGGGGATACTGGTTACTTCATCTGATGATGAAGATATATATTATGAAATGCCCGCTCAGGGAAGTAAATTGTCTTTAAACGATTCGCCCACATTCAGGGCGGTCGGCTCGGGTTTATAAGGAGGCAGAAAGATGGAAATTTCGAAAAAAGAAGAAGCCTATAATCGCCTCATAGAAATAATTAAGTCATATCAGCCCGATGAAACTTGTGAAAATATTCGCAAAGCATACGAATTGGCCGATGAGGCACATAAGGAACAAAAGAGGGTTAACGGGGATCCGTATATCCTTCATCCCTTAGCTGTAGCGGAAATTCTGGCTGATATGGAAATCGATACGACGACGATTACGGCATCTTTGTTGCATGATGTCGTAGAAGACACGGAGTATATGCTGGAGGATATTGAACGAATCTTCGGTAAGGAAGTGGCCTTTCTTGTTGACGGTGTTACTAAATTAAATCGTTTGGACTATCGTACGAAAGAGGACCAGCAGGTTAACAGTATGCGTAAAATGTTCTTGGCCATGGCTAAAGACATTCGTGTCGTCGTTATTAAGCTGGCAGACAGACTGCATAATATGCGAACCTTAAAGTACATGCGTAGTGAAAAACAGAAGCGCATTGCTCAAGAAACATTGGAAATTTATGCTCCGTTGGCACATCGCTTAGGGATTTTCAATATTAAGTGGGAACTGGAAGATTTGTCTTTCCGCTATATGGAGCCTGACAAGTATTACGACTTGGTAGATCAAATGAAAGAAAAACGGAAGGTTCGCGAAGAAATTGTCAATGAAGCCATTGATGTACTGAAAAAGACGCTGACCGAATCGTCCATCAGCTTTGAAATAAACGGAAGGCCCAAGCATTTTTACAGTATTTATAAAAAAATGAAGAAAGACAATCGCGATTTGAGTCAAATTTACGATCTTTACGCCATTCGCGTTATTGTTGATACAGTTCAGGATTGTTACGGCGTTCTTGGTATTGTCCACAGTTTGTGGAAACCTCTGCCTTATCGGTTTAAGGATTATATTGCCATGCCGAAGCCGAATAATTATCAATCTCTTCATACGACGGTTATCGGTACGCGCGGACAGCCTGTTGAAATTCAAATTCGTACATGGGATATGCACCATATTGCCGAATACGGGGTAGCCGCTCATTGGCGGTATAAGGAAGGCAGAGCCTCGCAAAAGGCGACAGGTTTTGATGAAAAGATGGGGTGGCTGAGAAATCTGTTGGAGTGGCAGGATACGAGCAACCCTCAAGAGTTTGTGAATGCCCTTAAACTGGACGCCTTTTCCGATGAAGTGTTTGTATTTACGCCGCGCGGTGATGTTATCGATTTACCGCAGGGAGCTATTCCCATTGACTTTGCATACCGTATTCATACGGATGTAGGCCACCGGTGTGTAGGGGCCAAGGTTAACGGAAAAATCGTGCCTTTGGACTATGCCTTGAAGAACGGTGACATTGTCGAGGTTATTACGTCTAAAACCGGTAAGCCGAGTTTAGACTGGTTGAAGATTGTAGGCAGTTCGGAAAGTCGCTCGAAAATACGGAACTGGTTTAAAAAGGAAAACAGAGAAGAAAATATTGAAAAAGGATCAGTCGCTCTGGAAAAGGAATGTAAGCGCCTCGGTCATGATTGGAAGTTGGTAAGTCATTCGGGTCGTATAGCCAAGGTCGCCAAGCAGATGAATGCCGGTACGGAAGATGATTTACTGGCTGCTGTCGGTTACGGCGGGTTTGCCGTCAATACGGTTCTTATTAAGCTCTTGGAATTGCATAAAGAATTGGATAGAGTTGACGACGAGCAGAATGAAAAATCGCTTATTGAAAAGCTCAAGCCTCGTAAAGCATCAGGACACAATCATTCGGGGGTTCTCGTAAAAGGCGAGTCGGGACTGCTCGTGCGGTTATCAAAATGTTGCAGCCCTGTTCCGGGAGATCCGATTATCGGCTTTGTTACCAGAGGCAGGGGGGTTTCCGTCCACCGGGCGGATTGTCCTAATGTGCGCCTTGATGAAGACGTGGACCGACTGATTGATGTGGAATGGGATTACGGCATGTCCGAGTCTTTCGAGGTAAATATGGAAATTTCAGCCTATGACAGGACCGGCATGATAGCCGATATTATGGCCGCTTTGGCGGAGATGAAGATTTCTATTACGTCCATTAACGCAAAGGTATCGGAAACAAAGAGTGTAACCATTCACTTGGGTATCAGTATTAAGGACTTGGCCCAATTCGAATTTGTCGCCACGAAAATTCGTCGTTTGAAGGATGTATATAAAGTGCAGCGTTTTACGGGAGGCAGTCAGTCATGAGAGCGGTTGTACAACGGACAATACGTTCTTCTGTAACATCGGAAGGAACGGAAACGGGCCGCATCGGTGAAGGATTGACGGTTCTTTTAGGTGTAGGCAGGGATGATGACGAAAAAGATGTTGTTTACACGGCGGATAAAATATTGAATCTTCGCATTTTTGAAGATGAAGAAGGTAAGATGAATCAGTCTCTCTTACAAAAGAGCGGTGAAATGTTGGTCGTTTCCCAATTTACCCTGTACGGAGATGTACGTCACGGACGCAGGCCGAGTTTTACGGCAGCGGCACCTCCGGATTTGGCGAACCGGTTATATGAAGAGTTTGTACAGTACGTGGAAAAACAGGGCGTTCGTGTGGCGACGGGAGTTTTTCAGACGGAAATGGTCGTCTCTTTGGATAACCACGGTCCCGTTACGATTTTGTTAGACAGTAAGAAAGAATTTTAGGAGGCGAACGCTTATGGCCATACAGTATAAGACCCTTCCGCTCGGCCCGTTGGAGACCAATTGTTATATTGTCTATGACGATGTTGAAAAAGAGGCGTTTTTAATCGACCCGGCATGGGATTATGAGCGAATTGATAAGGTGCTTGACGCTCTCGGGGTGACTCTCAAGTTTGTGTTCTTAACGCACGGACATGCCGACCATATCGGCGCGTTACAGGAAGTGAGAAATCATAAGGAAGTACCCGTCTATATCGGCAAGGGTGATGTGGATCTCATTGCCAACTCACGTAACAATTTATCCATGTTCCTGGGTAAGGAAATTATTATCACGTCACCTGAACACATTGCTACGGACGGAGAAGTTATAAACTTTGCGGGTGTACCTTTTAAAGTGATCGAAACGCCTGGACATACCCCCGGCGGCCTTTGCCTGTACGGGGCGGGACTCTTGTTCGCCGGAGATACGCTGTTTCGTTGTTCAGTGGGAAGAACCGATTTTTACGGCGGTGATTCTCATGTTTTAGTTAGCAGTATTGAAGAAAAATTAATGAAATTACCTGATGACACGGTAGTGCTTCCCGGTCACGGGCCGGCTACGGATATAGGGTATGAACGGAGAAATAATCCGTTCCTCGGCGGAGGCTGGTAAGGTGTCTAATAATAAAACGATTGAATTCAGGTTGCGCGTCGTTCTCATGATTTTGGGCGTGTGCCTGTTTTTAGCAGTAAAGGAAATTTATTGGCCTGTCATTGTATCATTGATTATTACCTTTATTTTGACGCCCCTTAGGGATGGGATTCAAAAAGGACTGGTGCGGCTCTTTAGAAGACAGGTGCCGATTGATATTTCAATTTTGCTGTCATTCGTTGTTTTGATTGCAGTCATTGCCGCCATGACAAACAGCATTTTGAAACCGTTAATCGGTCAGTTAAACCTGCTGGCCAATAACTTCAGTACCATTGTCAGTCAGACGTATGAGCTTGTAATTCAACTTGAAAGCGATCAGGCACCTATTTATATTCCCGATCAGGTCAAGGCAATTGTTAATGAAGCCTTTATTAAAGTCAGTAACTACGGCATTGACGGCATTTCAAATCTGGTTAAGTCGGTCTTTGCCATTGCCGGTACAGTCGTAGAGTTTTTTGTCGTTCCCTTTATAACCTTTTATTTTTTGAAGGACGGGGAACGGATGATGAACGCCTTTGTCAATCTGTATCCGTCCGACTATAGGCTTCATTTACGCTCGTATTTCGAGGAACTGAGCCTTGTTTTGAGTCGTTATATTCGCGGGCAGCTTCTTATGAGTTGCATTATAGCCTGCCTGACCTTTACGGGGATGTGGATTATGGGGGTTCCCTATCCTTTGGTCATTGCTCTCTTAGCGGCCATTACGGAGTGGATTCCCGTTATCGGGCCCATTGTCGGAGCCATACCGGCTATCCTGCTCGGTGCGACTATCAGTCCGTCCCTGGCTTTGAAGGTTCTCGTTTTTTACGCTGTGGTTCAGCAAATAGACGGGCATCTGATTATGCCTCAGGTCATGGGGAAGGTTATCAGCATCCACCCTGTGGTTATCGTCATTGCCCTTTTAATAGGCGGCACCCTTTTCGGTGTAGCCGGTATGATTTTGACAGTGCCTCTTGTAGCCGTATTGCAAACTACGGCACGACACTTATGGTTTTTCAGTTCTTATAGAGAAAGGATGTCAAAGAACGATGGAAAAGACTAAAGATGATGTAATGGAATTGATGATGAAACGTATGAAAGATAAGATTAAGGACCAGAAATATAAGATGACGTCTCAGCGTCAAGTGGTCTTGCGAGCTTTTGTGGAAAGTACGGCTCGTCATTTAAGTGCTGAAGACGTTTTTGAACTGGTTAAACAGACGGCCCCCGATATCGGTTTGGCGACTGTATACAGAACTCTTGATCTGTTTACGCAAATGGACTTGTTGAAAAAATTGGATTTTGATGACGGTTGTAGTCGTTATGAATTGAATGATTGTGAAGAAGACGGTCATTTCCACCATCATCTTATTTGCCTTGACTGCGGTAAGGTGTGGGAATGCAAGGACGATTTATTGGAAACATTGGAAACGATTTTGGAAAAGAGATTGCATTTCCATACGGTAGATCACCAATTAAAAGTGTACGGCTATTGCGAAGAATGTGAAGCGAAACGTAAGGCTGCAGGTTTAGATAACGGCTTTCCGCAGGAAACGGATCGTGACTAAAAAAGCGGCCGCATATGTATATACGGGACCTGACGACTGGCACGGCCTTGTCGGTCAGGTCCTTGCTTCATTGGGATATGTTTATGACAGTGATGGCAAGGAAGCGGCCGTTCGTCTTACGAGTCGGAGAAAGATTCTGGTTTTGGACGGATATTTTACGGCTCCGAACGGACAGGCTTGTAATTTCGGGCCCTATGTCGTTACTACCAAGAAGGAAGTAAAGAATTATCTGCTCGAGGCTTGCCGCACCTTGACAAAGAGGCCGCCTTCGCCGTGGGGGAAACTTACGGGTGTTCGTCCTATAAAACTCGTTCATACCCTTTTGGACGAAGGGTTGTCGCCTGAAGGAGTACGACATCGGCTGTGTAAGGACTTTGACGTAGCGGACAGAATGGCGGATTTGTTGGTGCAGGTGGCAGTAACGCAGCGACCTTATGTTGTACAACATGAGACTCGGGATGCGGCTTTATATGTAGGCATTCCGTATTGTGCCAGTCATTGTCTGTATTGCTCCTTTCCGTCGCGTCTTGTGGGCAATGAAAGGGCGGAGCGTTTACTGGATTTTACGAATAAACTTATCGAGGATATACAGGATGTACAGTGCTTGTGTAGCGATACGGGGATTCGCATAGACAGTATTTATGTAGGCGGCGGTACACCGACTTCCTTATCTGTAGAAGCTGTCGAACGCATTATGAGTGCTTTGCAGCCCCTGGCAGGAGATTGTCGGGAGTGGACGGTAGAAGCGGGGCGCCCCGATACAATGACTGAAGAGAAGGCGAGAATACTGAGAGCTTGCGGTGTCGACCGCATCAGTATTAATCCGCAGACCATGCAGCAACATTTGCTGGATGAACTCGGTCGTCGTCATACTGTTAAAGACATATACCGTATGTTCGATTATTGCCGTAACGCCGGCTTTAGTGTCATCAATATGGATTTTATTGCCGGTCTTCCCGGACAAACGGTAGAAGACATGCGGCAGAACCTGGAAGCCGTTTGCCAATTGGCCCCGGAAAATGTTACAATTCATACGTTAGCATTAAAAAAGGGGGCACCTTTGTTTCGCCATACTTTACGGGAAGAAATACCGCCTGTGCAGGTTGTGGAAGAGATGGTAACATCGGCTGAAGAGGCACTTTGTCGACAAGGATATGCTCCGTATTATTTGTATCGTCAGCAGTATATGGCGGCCGAGTTCGCCAATATCGGATATGCTAAGGACGGGGCTGTAAGTCGCTATAATATCGAGATGATGGAAGAGCGACAAACCGTGTTGGGCGTCGGCCCGGGGAGTGCCACGAAGTTTATCGTGCCTCATAAAAAGATGGAAAAAATGTATATGCCTAAAGATATAGGGCAGTACACGGAAGCCTTGACAGAGCGGATGAAGCGGCGTCGTCTTTTGTGTACTTCCGTATATGAAGGAGTGAATTGATAATGGCCATTACGGCACCGCGGGGAACTCAGGATTTTTTGCCCGAACAAACGGGAGACTGGCAGAAACTTGAAGAAAAAATCAGAAGTATATGTCGGATTTACGGGTTCGGCGAAGTGCGTACACCCATATTCGAGAGTACGGAATTATTTTTAAGGGGTATCGGTGAAACGACGGACGTCGTTACGAAAGAAATGTATACCTTTGAAGACAGGGGCGGTCGGAGTATGACGCTCAGACCGGAAAATACGGCTTCTGTCGTCCGTGCTTATTTGGAACATAAACTTTACGGGGAACAAAAGGTCCATAAGTTTTATTACATGGGACCCATGTTTCGACATGACCGTCCGCAAGCCGGTCGGTATCGTCAGTTTAACCAGTTCGGCGTAGAGGAAATAGGCTCTCAGGACCCGGCAGTAGATGCGGAAATAATTGCCATGGCCTTCCAACTCTTCCGTGAAATGGGTCTCAATGATTTGGTACTTCATTTAAATTCCGTCGGTTGCCCCAAGTGTCGTCCCGTGTACAGACAAAAACTTATCGAGTTTTTTGACGGTAAGAGAGATGAATTGTGTGACGACTGTAAGTCGCGGTTGGATAAGAATCCGTTGCGCGTACTGGACTGTAAAGAAGACGGTGAACGCATATTGTCTGAAGGGGTTCCCCTCATTACGGACTATTTATGTGAAGAATGTGCCGAACATTTTGAGAAGGTCCAGTCCTATTTGACGGGAATCGGTATTTCCTTTGAAAAGGACCCCCGACTGGTGCGCGGCCTTGATTATTATACGAAGACGGCCTTTGAAATCATGTACGCTCCCTTAGGGGCGCAAAGCACCGTGTGCGGAGGCGGGCGTTATGACGGACTCATTGAAGAAATCGGTGGCCCGTCCGTACCGGGAATCGGCTTTGCCGTAGGTATGGAACGGCTGTTGCTGACCTTAAAGGAACAAGGTCTGCTACCTCCTGTTGAAGAGATTCGTCCCGCCTATATCGTTGCCTTAGGCGATGAGGCAAGAAAAGAGGCCTTTATCTTGCAACAAGCTTTGCGTGCCAAGAGTTTGTATGCCGAAATCGATACGAACGGGCGTAGCATGAAGGGACAAATGAAGGCGGCAAACAAGATAAATGCCGATTTTACAGTGATTATAGGCGAAGATGAGTTGGCACAGGGACAGGCACAAATTCGCAATATGGAGACGAAAGAGCAGGAAACGGTAGCCCTTGGCGACGTTGTTGAATATATAGAAAGCAAGAAGAAGGGATGAGTTTAATGGATACAATGGCAGGATTGAGCCGCTCTCATTATTGTGCGGCCGTAACCGAAGAGGATCAGGGAAAAGAAGTCGTATTGTGCGGTTGGGTTGAACGTCGTCGCGACCACGGCGGTTTGATTTTTATCGACTTACGAGACCGTACGGGTATTATACAGATCGTTGCTTCGCCGGACTATGAAAAGGAATCGTTTGACAAAGCGGAACAGGTTCGTACGGAATATGTCCTCGTTGTTCGCGGTATTGTCCGCATGCGTGATGAAGCGACAATAAACGAAAAGATGAAAACCGGCAAAATCGAAATTCGTTGTGAAGAATTACGAATTTTGAACACATCCAAAACACCGCCCTTCTATATTGAAGATAATATTGACGTAGATGAAAAGATACGTCTCCAATATCGCTACCTCGACTTGCGTCGTCCGGAAATGCAGAACAACCTGATTATGAGAAATAAGGTAAAGCATGCTATGCGTGATTTTCTCAATCAGCACGGCTTTATCGACATTGAAACTCCCGAACTTTGTAAAAGTACGCCTGAAGGGGCACGCGATTACCTCGTACCGAGCCGTGTCAACGAAGGAAAATTCTACGCTTTGCCCCAGTCACCGCAGATTTTTAAACAGCTGTTGATGATCTCCGGCATGGATCGGTATTATCAAATTGCACGCTGTTTCCGCGATGAAGATTTGCGTGCCGACAGACAACCTGAATTTACACAGCTCGATATGGAAATGTCTTTTATGAGTCAGGAAGATATTTTACAGTTGACGGAAGAAATGATCGGGTATGTATTCAAACAGGCTCTCGGTTATGAGATTCCCGGTCCGATTCAGCGCATGACTTGGGACTATGCTATGGAAAACTACGGTTCTGATAAACCGGACTTGCGTTTTGACATGAAGTTCAAAGATATTACGGAACTCGTAAAGGATACGGAATTCAAGGTCTTCCGTAATGTCGTTGATGCCGGCGGTCAAGTTAAGGCTATTAACGTTAAAGGGTATGCCGGTATTCCCCGTCGTGAATTGGACGGTTTGGTTGAA
>NZ_JAQCUN010000038.1:0-10936 GCF_027685385.1 Megasphaera sp. AF13-6AC | reverse complement strand
TGCACTGGACGTCAACGTCGGTTCTCCCGAAGTAGACGAAGTGGAACTCATTCAGGAAGTGGTAGGTAAACTCCAGTCCATTCTGCCCTTGCCCTTACAAATCGATACATCTAATGTAGAAGCCATGGAAAAGGCCTTGCGCATGTATAACGGTAAAGCTCTGATTAACTCCGTCAACGGCAAGGAAGAAACGATGGAAGCCGTCTTTCCGCTTGTCAAGAAATACGGCGGCGTCGTCATCGGCTTAGCCCTCGACGAAGACGGCATTGCCGATACGGCAGACGGCCGCGTAGCCGTAGCCCGTAAAATCTATGAACGTGCCGCCGACTACGGTATTGCCAAAGAGAACGTCATTATTGACGGCCTCTGCATGACCGTTTCGGCAGACCCCGAATCGGCTCTTGTTACCTTGGAAACCATTCGCCGCATTCACGACGAATTGGGCGGAAACACCATCCTCGGGGTTTCCAATATTTCCTTCGGCTTACCGGCCCGTGAACTCATAAACTCTTACTTCTTTGCCATGGCCCTGCAAGCCGGTCTTTCATCGGCTATTATTAACCCGAATAACAAAGCTATGATGCAAGCTTATCGTACCTACTGTGCTTTATCGGGCAAGGATACGAACTTTACAAACTTCATTACGGCTTATCAAAATTACGAAACACCGGACAAGCGGGTGCAAAAAGCCGTGGATGACTATAAACGCAAAGTCTTAAGCGCCCTCGATTTGGACGGTGCCGACCTGTCTCACATAGGAAATGTAAAAAAAGAAACGGACACCCCTTCCGCTCCTAACGCAACGAAAGACGAAACTTACGGTAACAAGTTGATGGAAGCCGTAGAGCGCGGCATGGCCGGCCCTGCAGCCGAAGCAACGCACAACGCGCTTTTGACACGAAATGCCTTGGATATCATTAATGAAGACCTCGTTCCCGCCCTCGACAACGTAGGGCAAGGCTTTGAAAAAGGAACCCTCTTTCTGCCTCAGCTTTTAATGGCTGCCGAAGCGGCCAAGGCCGCCTTTGCCGTCGTAAAAGAAGCGTTAACGGATGCACCTCAAGAAACAAAGGGCAAGGTCATCTTGGCTACCGTTAAGGGCGATATTCACGACATTGGCAAGAATATTGTCAAAGTCCTTTTAGAAAACTACGGTTATCAGGCTGTAGATTTGGGACGTGACGTAGATCCTGAAACAATCGTCGAAACGGCGGTGAAAGATGACATTCGCCTGGTCGGACTGTCGGCCCTCATGACGACGACAGTCGTCAACATGGAAGAAACCATCCGCCTCTTACGAGAAAAAAAGCCCGATTGCAAAGTCATTGTCGGTGGGGCCGTCATGACCAAGCAATACGCCGATTCCATCGGTGCCGACTGCTACGGAAAAGACGCCATGAGCACCGTTCGCTACGCCGACGAACTTTTGGAACAGGGATTGATGTAAGATCCGTAAAAACTTGAAATATTCTGAATATCTGCTAAACTGTTAAAAGATGAATCACCGTTCAGTCAACTCGGACACGGGGAATTGCACCCCATTTGCCGTACACTGAGCGGTGATTTTTTGGTTTATACCCTTATCCTCTATTCCCTTATCATCTTCGCTGAAATAAATCCATATTGTTTAAGCATACACAGCTTATTGTTTTGAATAATGAATCTACTTTATGTTACGACTTTCTTAATCTATTTTTGAAAGATCGTACATAAACGATGCGAAAAATCATAATAGCCCTATTGTTCCTATTTTCCTGTTCAGTAATGCCCGTTTTAGCTGTCAATTGGTATTATGTGGGCACTAATAGTTCCGGTAGCGCCTTTTATATAGACAATTCATCTATAATAAAACGGACGCAATAGTTTGGTCCGAAAGAGTATCACCGGACGGTACCTCTGCACTTTTTCAAGCATACATGACACGTACGTATCCTTTCGTTACGCTCTTAGCTTTTGTTAACTACAATACTTCCGGAAAAGTATCAAATAGCGGTTCTGTTCCCAATTATGCACAAAAAAGATGCCTGTTCCTCCCGGATCGATATTTGATAGCATTTGGCACCTCATTTGGTCCTACTAACATATAACACAAAAAGGAGAGCCTCACGGCTCTCCTTTTTCATTTCACTATTCACTTATTAGAACTTGTAGCCCATGCCTACTTGCCAACCCTTAACATCATTGTCGTAATTGTTTACGTCAATGTCGTCACGACGGTATTTAACGTGTGCATCCAAGTTTTCGTTGAAGTTGTAGCCTACGCCGACTTCATACGTATTTACATCATCACCGATGCCTACGGAACCGAAAGCCGTAACCTTATCAGCTACGGGAACCTGTCCTTCCAAGCCGATTTGTCCGCCGTAATCATGGTCTCTGTGACCGGCCATCTTCGTATTGACACGAGTTACGCCGCCGAAAGCGGAGATGTACGGGTTAATATGGTAAATACCTCTAACGGCATGTTCGTTTACACGGTCGCCGTTATGGCTTGCTTTCGTATTGTTGTTATCGTACTGCAAGTCTACCTTGTCATTCAAGACATAGGTTACGTCGCCGCCGGAAAAATGAGTCTTTGCATCTCGATGACCCATTTTCTGATCAAAACCGTAGTTTACATCGATTTTAAGATCGCCCTGTTGGCGGTTCTGAACGGGAGTACCTGCTGCATATACCATGGCACCGGCCGATACGAGAGTAGCCAGCAAGGCCGCTGTAATTACCTTTTTCATAATTCTGCACCTCCAAAAAATCAAGTACACTTATATAATCTAAGTGACATTACCTGTATTATACGGGATTTCTCCGAAAACTTCAATTATCGGTATGAACACAAGATTGTCTCAGCCGCTTCTACAACCTGTTTCACTGTAATAACACTGATGCCTTTATACTTTCCTTCGCGGATAATTTTTTTCATGCTTTTTCCCGTTACATATTCTTGTGTCGACTCAAGAACGACAGCCTTATCCGTATAAGGACCGTAAAACTTGGGATTACTTGGTCCGTATAGAGCTACAACGGGAACTTTGCGAGCTACGGCTACGTGCATGGGACCGCTGTCATTGGTAATAAAAAGTTTGCACCGTCCTACAGCTGCCGCCAATTCACCGATAGAGAATTTTCCCGTCCCTACGAGAGCCTGTGATTCCATTAAGGATACGGCCTCATGAACCATATCCACATCCGTCGGCCCGCCGAAAAACACGCACGTATACCCCTGTAAGGCAAAATAATCGGCTACAGCGGCAAAACGTTTCGGCGGCCAACGCTTTTGTTCAACGGCACTGCCGATATTAAAGCCTATGAGCGGCGTATCTGCTTCTATTCCGTGGCTGACATAAAAAGTCTCGGCCTTCTTTTCCCAAGCGGGACAGGTAAAAAACTCCAGCCCTTCATTTTCCGTATCCGTCACGCCCAATTGTTTCAACACATCTATGTACATGTCGGCTGCATGCAAATGCAGTCGATCCAGACGCGTATATTTCGTCATAAAGGGTCGAAACAAAAAATGACTCATGCCGACAAATGCCTTAGCCCCTACGGCAGTAGCTAAAAAAGACGTCCGTTCGTTGGGATGCAGGTTAATGAGTAAATCATAGTCTTTACCGTGCAACTTTCTGCCGATTCTCCATAAGGCACCGACGGAATTGTCGGCCCCCTTCTTATCCACTTCTACCAGTTCATCAATATTGGGATTATAGCGTACCGTATCGGCTACCTTTTTATCAACGACCAAGGTAATCTTCGAACCCTGTGCATTCTTACGTAGAACATGCAAAAAGGGCGTGATCAAAATAACATCGCCCAGATGCATCAAATAAGTAACGATAATTCGTTTATTAGTTAAGTCGATCATTGCGTTTCTCCATAACCTCTTCATAGGTCTGCCAAACGGAATCAACTGTAATGGCTTTCATACATTCAGGGTCATCCGTCACAGGATGCTCCGTCGTAGCCGTCGATGTGGGCGAAACAACGAGATGGATGTAATCACCGTTTTTACCGCCGTAAGGCCCGGTCCTCTCGGGACTGGTAGGTCCGAAGAGAGCTATCAGTTCTTTCTTTAAAGCATTGGCAATGTGTAAGGGTCCCGTGTCAACACTGACAAAAAGGGTTGCTCCTTCAATATAAGCCGTCAGTTCTTTCAAGCTCGTATATCCGATTTTATTGATAACGTAATCGCCCGCTTCCTTGCAGTAGAAACATACGCCGTCGTATATAAGTCGGCCTTTTTCCTCGTCATCGGCACTTCCGAGAAGTACCGTATACATACCGCTATAGGCTACGCGAGCAACAAAATTCGCCCAATAATCTACAGGCCACTCCTTAACAGCTCGGCGCGTTCCCGGCACTACGACGATGTAAGGCTTGCCGCCCGTAAGAGTCGCTAATTTTGCGGCAACTTCAACTCGTTCTTTTTCAATGGAAGCCAGGGGAAACTCAACATCATTGACCGCCCCGCCGAGACAACGGACCACATCGAGATATCGCTCAATAACGTGGTCATATGCATGAGGTCCTTTAAGTCCTTTGCTGATAAGACAACTTCCTTCACGCATTTCCCAATAACCGACCTTTTTACGGGCTCCGCTGTTAAAGGCCACAATTGCACTTTTAGCAAGGCCTTGCAAATCAATGGATAAATCAAAGTGGTAAGCATGCAAGGTCTTTCTCAATTCAAACCAATAGGAGAGTTTTTTCAGCTTCTTCTTATCCACGTAGACAATGTCGTCAATAAAAGGCTTTTCCGGTAAAAGTGCGGAAAAATTCTCATGTACAGCCCAGACAATACGAGCCTGGGGACAATTCTGTCGCAAGGCATGCAGAGTCGGAAGTGCATGGAGTACATCTCCCAAGGAGCTCATTTTAATAATCAGTATATTCTTATATGGCTCCATCTACGTTTCTCTCCTTCAGAATCCCGTCGACAAAGGTTTTCAACGAACCGCCTGAGAACAAGTATCCGTCCAGTCCCGCACGCTCAGCCGCCTCAATATCCCGCGGACTGTCGCCGACGAGAAAGGATTTTTTCTTATCGATATCATAATCGGCAAAGGCCTGCAAAATCATACCCGGTTCGGGCTTGCGCCATGAACTTTTACGATCATAAGCGGCAACAGTTGCTCCTTCCAAGTAGGGACAATAATAAACCTTTTCGATTTTTCCACCGGCTTCGGCAACTTCTTCGCACATCCAACGATGTAGACGGTTCACATCATCTTCCGTATAATAGCCGCGGGCTACGCCGCTTTGGTTGGTTACGACAAAAGCGGCATAGCCCAAGTTATGTAAGTGAGCGAACGTGTCCTTAGCCCCGTCCGTCCAAATAAAATCTTCACGTTTATACAAATAACCGGCATCTTCGTTAATGACACCGTCACGATCGAAAAAGACGGCTTTCATTAGGCAAAGTACCCGTCGTGTTTATCCAAGAGTTCGCAATATTCCTTTACGGCGTCAACCAAGGGCGTAAATCCTTTGTCATAGCCGGCATCGGTAAGTTTCGTCGTGTCGGCTGTCGTAAAGCTCTGATACTTTCCTTTTAGAATTTCCGGGAAGGGTACATATTCAATGCTGCCCGTACCGCAATAATCAATAATCCCCTTAACAAATTCATTAAAGGTATGCCCCGTACCTGTCCCGCAATTATAGAGCCCCGACAATTCGGGATGCTCCCAGAAATAGAAAAGGACCTTTACTACATCATTGACATAAATAAAGTCACGAATCTGACCGCCGTTTTCATATCCTGCCGTCCCTTCAAATAAGGTGATCTTCCCTTTCTCCTTTAATTCATGATACTTCTGGAAAATAAGAGAAGCCATGCGGTCCTTATGATTTTCCTGGGGGCCGAATACATTGAAGTAGCGGAAGCCTGCCACCTGACTTTGCGCATAGGGCAGGACGCGTCGCACATAGCGATCAAACTGTAACTTTGAAAAAGCATAAGGGTTTAGAGCTTCTTCACAATCCGAAACTTCACGGAAGCCGTTCTTTCCGCTGCCGTACGTAGATGCCGACGAGGCATACAATAAAGGTATCCTCCGTTCCAAACAATAATGAAGAATATCCTTACTGCCTTCATAATTATTTTTCATCATATAGCGACCGTCATAGTTCATCGTATCCGAGCAAGCACCTTCATGGAAGATGACATCTACGGGGCCGCAATCAAAGGAACCGTCGGCCATCAGATCCGCAAAGTCTTCATAGTCCATATAATCGGCAAACTGAAGGCTTTGCAAGTTCCGGCATTTACGCCCGTCCGTCAAATCGTCGACGACGAGAATATCGTCAATCCCCCGTTCGTTGAGTTTCTTTACAATATTACTGCCTATAAAGCCGGCACCGCCTGTTACGATAATCATAGTTTCCCCTTCTTTACCAAGTCGCCAATCTTTTCAATCAAACCCGTCGTCGAATATCCGTCTTCAAACCGAATGACTTCCGTCCGATCCGCATATTCACGACCGACAATATCTTCCAACTTATAGTCTCCGCCTTTGACTAAAATATCCGGACGCAGTACGGAAAGTAATTCTTTCGGCGTGTCCTCATCAAAAACAACCACATCATCCACACAAGCCAAGGCACTGAGAAGAAGAGCCCTGTCTTCCTGACGGTTTAAAGGCCGCGTTTCCCCCTTCAGCCGTCTGCATGACGCGTCGGAATTCAGCCCCACAATGAGATGCTGTCCCAAAGTTGCCGCCTGTTGCAAGTAAAGAACGTGTCCGCGATGTAAGATATCAAAGACTCCGTTTGTAAAGACAACAGTCTCTCCCTTATCTTGCCACATGCGCACGCGATCCGCCATATCCTGAATCGTCAAGGAGCGATACGGTTCTCTATGGATATACTGCTGACGATGTGACCAGAGTTCCGAAAGTTCCCGTCTGTGTACGGGATAAGTGCCGACCTTGGCAACTACAATTCCCGCCGCCGCATTGGCTATATTAAGAGCCGTACGGATGGACAACTTGCCTCCCACGGCTGCTATAAACGCTGCCGCTACCGTATCTCCGGCACCGGATACATCGAAGACTTCCTGAGAGGTAGCCGGGTTATTCCATACCTTACCGTCCTTGCTGACCAGGGTAATCCCCATTTCTGAACGAGTAATCATAAGGTTGCCGAAATTATAACGCTCCAACACCTTACGCGCAGCTTCTACAACCGCTTCCGTATCATTAGGCACATCATAGCCGATACATTGAGACAGTTCTTTCATGTTAGGCGTTACGAAATCTGCCCCGCTATATTTTGTCCAGTCGCTTCCTTTCGGGTCGACGAGAACGGGGATTTTAGCCTTATTGGCTCCTGAAATAAGCAGTTTTGCCACTTCGTCCGTCAATACGCCCTTGTTATAATCTGACAGAACAAGGCCGTCCAGCCCTGCGGCGATACGATCGTCAAGCCACCCCTGAAGTTCAGCCCGTTCCTGTTCCGTAAAACTCGTAATTTCTTCGAAATCGAGACGAGCCATCTGCTGTCTCGCCCCTAAGATACGCATTTTTGTCGTCGTTGCGTGATCATCCCGCGTAATCAATCCCGAACTGTCAATGCCGCCTTCCGCCAAAAGGCTTTTTAAAAGACCGCCGTTAGCATCGTCACCGATAAGGCCCGCCAAGTAAACATTGCAATCGAGATGTGCCAGATTAGCCGCAACATTGGCCGCCCCGCCAAGGACGGATGTCATACGATCCACCTTGTTAATAGGCACAGGCGCCTCGGGAGAAATTCGCTCTACCTTGCCGTACACATAGCGATCGACCATAACATCGCCCACGACGGCAATACGCAGTTGCGGCAGTTGATTATTTAAAAAATTATCAATATACCGTTCCGTTTTCAACACCTCCCACACAGAGAGAAGTTAGTTCTTCTCGTTTCCCATAAGCGACTTGAGTTCTTCCATAAAACTGTCCAAATCGCCAAACTGTCGATAAACGGAAGCAAAGCGAATATACGCAACAGCATCAATATTGCGAAGTTCCGTTAAAATGATTTCACCGATTTTTACACTGGGCACTTCCTGGGCCAATGTATTGCGAATATTGCGTTCTACTTTAAGGACTATATCATCCAACTGTTGTCGCGTAACGCGACGTTTATTGCAAGCCCGTAAAAGGCCGTTCAAAATTTTATTTCTGTCGAAGAGTTGGCGACTGCCGTCTTTTTTTATTACGTACAGAGGCACTTCTTCCACCATTTCGTACGTAGTAAACCGCCGATTGCACGCCTGGCATTCCCGTCTGCGGCGAATTGCGCGACCGTCATCGGTA
Organism: Megasphaera sp. AF13-6AC; assembly: GCF_027685385.1. Classification (NCBI taxonomy): domain Bacteria; kingdom Bacillati; phylum Bacillota; class Negativicutes; order Veillonellales; family Veillonellaceae; genus Megasphaera; species Megasphaera sp. AF13-6AC. The sequence continues at coordinate 2,651 of NZ_JAQCUN010000038.1, read as the reverse complement.
GCCCGCGAATCGGTTACTTTAGTGTCATCGTGTTTACAAAAAGGACAACGCATAAAATCCTCCTCCCGTTATTCTAAAAAAAGCGGGTCCCATGCGGATCCGCTTTTTTTAGTTCATTATTATCTCATCCAAGCCGGAATTTCAACTCCGCCCGCTTCTTTACCACCGTCAGCAAGACCGCTTGTCTTACCGAAAGAAGGCACGGAAGAAGCTTCTTTGCCGAAGCCTGTAGCTACGACAGTAATGCGGATGGAATCTTTCATATCCGGATCGATAACAGAACCGAAAATGATATTCGCATCAGGGGCTACGGCTTCCGATACTTTTTCTGCCGCTTCGTTGATTTCATAAAGGCTTACGTCGGGGCCGCCCGTAACGTTCAGTAAAATGCTCTGAGCGCCGTCAATGCTCATTTCAAGCAAGGGGCTCTTAATAGCGCTTTCCACCGCATCTACGGCACGGTTTTCGCCGCTGGCTACGCCGATACCCATAATGGCTTCGCCCTGATCTTCCATAATCGTGCGTACATCCGCAAAGTCAAGGTTAATAAGACCGGTCGTAGTAATAAGGTCGGAGATGCCCTGTACACCTTGACGTAAAATATCATCGGCTACTGTAAAAGCTTCGTTCAACGGAGTCTTCTTATCAATAACCTGCAATAATTTATCGTTTTGAATCGTAATGATAGTATCGACTTTTTCTTTCAGGTAAGCCGCTCCCTTTTCCGCCTGTTCTTTACGACGTTTGCCTTCAAACGTAAAGGGTTTCGTAACAACGGCTACCGTTAAGGCCCCCAATTCTTTGGCAATTTCGGCTACAACCGGAGCTGCCCCCGTACCCGTACCGCCGCCCATACCGGCCGTAACGAATACCATGTCCGCACCCTGAAGGACTTTCATAATGTCTTCCTTACTTTCCAATGCGGCTTGTTCACCTTTTTGAGGATTGGCACCGGCACCGAGACCGCGCGTCAACTTTTCACCGATTTGAATTTTTTCATCCGCTTTCGATACTTCCAATACCTGATTTTCCGTATTTACAGAGATGAATTCAACACCTTGCAAACCGCTTTCTATCATTCGGTTGACAGCATTGTTACCGCCGCCGCCGACACCTATTACTTTAATTTTTGCAAACTCGGCCATGTAATGTATCCTCCTTAACATCGTGCGTACGTATACAGACTTGAAGTTCTCTTACATCATACACTAAAAGAACTTGTTTGTCGATAATTGACTCACTCTTATCGGTATATTATACCTCAAATATCCGCTTTTTTCTACAACATCTTCCATGTCTACATCATCCGAGTCTATTTTTCCTTAACAATAGGTGCATCGGGATTGACATCGATATATTGAATGGAGAGCTGTTTCTTGGCAATTTCATTTAATAATTCTTCCGTCACGGAAGCCCGTTCCGATATGCGATCGCCGTCACCCAAATGAATGGACAGTCCGTCTGTCGTATAAGCAATGAGTTCCTTCGGATTGCCTACGTTGATTTCCGCAATAGACGAGGCAACGGACGGTGACAAAGCTTTCAAATAAGCCAATGCATTTTTCATCGTATTGTCGTCAAGTTTATCTCCCAGAAGAAGAGTATCCATTTTTTTACCGGTAATAATCGGCACGGACACACCCTTAATTTTCGGTTCTACAGCAATAACCGTCCCCGTATCGTCAATATAAGCAAACCCGTACAAAGTCATGACCACCGCTTCGGCCCGTCGTTCTTTAATAAACACGTGAATAGTGGCCGGAAACTGTCGTTCTACCGTGACTTCACCGACACGTAAATCCCTTACCAGGCGTTCCCTCATAGTCGATGTGGACAATTGTACGACATTTACATACGACGGAACTCCGGCTACACGCAACACGTCCTCATCCGGCATGGTACCGTTTCCTTCAATGACTACAGATCCGAAAGGGACGGGTAAGAAACGCAACAAAAGCCACAAACCGAAAACACCCGCTACGGCCCAGATAACTTGTAAACGTTTCCTGCGCCGCCGCCTTCCTTCTTCCCTCCGTTGACGCTTTTTACGACGCTGTTCAATTTTTTCCTGAGCTGCCGTTAGGGGCATCTCTCCTTCAGGGCCGAACTGTACCTCTTTGTTGTCCGCTCCTTCGGGTATATAAAAACGAGCTTCTTCCGGTTGCCCGTCTAAATGATGTTTTTCCATATACTGAACCTTTACGTATTAAAATTTACCTGTCGAGGCTTCTTCCAAAATCCGTTCACATAAATCTTCAAAAGGCATTCCCATAGCCCGGGAAGCATCGGGTACGAGACTCGTCTCGGTCATGCCCGGCACCGTATTGATTTCCAATACATAGGCCTTACCGTTTTCGTCCGTCATTAAATCGACGCGGGCTACTCCCTTGCAATGAAAAAGCCTGAACACGGCCAGAGATAAATCCTGTAATTCCTTAGTCAGTTCCGGCGGTATCTGAGCCGGACAAATATGTTCCGAAAGCCCGGGCGTATACTTCGATTCATAGTCATAACGCCCTGTTTTGGAAATGATCTCAATGACGGGAAAAGCCAATTCATCCATAACGGCTACCGTAAATTCCCGGCCCGACAAAAAAGCTTCGGCCACAATGGACTTGCCGTATGCAAAAGCTTCGCTTAAAGCACTCTTC
>NZ_JAQCUN010000037.1:334-11327 GCF_027685385.1 Megasphaera sp. AF13-6AC | reverse complement strand
TGATATGAGACGTTTGGGGCTGGATTGGGACGAAGGACCCGATGTGGGCGGTTCCTACGGGCCTTATGTGCAAAGCAAGCGATACTTTATGTATGAAGAGGCCTTGAATCGGTTGAAGAGAGACGGACTCATCTATCCCTGTTATTGCAGTCGGGCTCGTTTGCAGCGTATCAGCAGTGCTCCTCATGAAGGCGAGTATCATGTATATGACGGTCATTGTTACGGTCTTTCTGAGGAAAGCCGGCCGGAAGGAAAATCTCCTTCCTTGCGCCTGCACGTGCCGGATGAACTTATTACGTATACGGACAGCGTATACGGGGCACAGTCGGAGGACCTGTCGAAAGAATGCGGTGATTTTATCGTTCGTCGTGCCGACGGGCTGTACGCTTATCAGTTGGCTGTGTCGGTAGATGACGGAGCTATGGATATTACGCATGTTCTGCGCGGTCGTGATTTATTGGAGTCTACAGAACGACAAATTCTGTTGCGCCGCCTTTTGGGTTATGAAAATCCTATTACGTATACCCATGTCCCCTTGTTAAAAGATAGTGAGGGGCGACGCTTGTCGAAACGACAGAAAGGCTTGACGCTTCGCGAATTGTGGGATGACGGTGTCGAAAGCGGACAGATTATAGGGTATCTTTTATACTGCGGCGGTTTGATAAAAGAACGTCGCGCCTGTACAGCTCGGGAATTTTTACAGTTAGTTGATTTCACACAAATAGGCAGGGAAGACCTCATTATTGATCACTCTCCGGCAGAAGTAATGAAAACCTTTATATAAAGATGGAAGAACGGGATACAATCCCGTTCTTTTTTTTGTGGAAAAGAAAAAGAGTAAAAGAAAAACAAAAATGTTACGGAATTTTGAAGAAATTATAAAGTAAATATAAAAATCAATATATTGTATATGAAAAGGTGACAGAAAAATAAATATACTATATTTGCTTCGGAAGGATTAGAAAGACTTGATAAACCGCATAAATACGGGAAATTTTTTAGCATATACAAGGCTTTTTTTGTTGTCATAAAGTGTTTATATGTGGTAGAATGTGGTGAAAAGTGAAAGAAATCTTACGAAAGGGGTGACGAGTCCGTGTTTATGGGTGAATACGCACATAGCGTAGATGCTAAAGGTCGGGTTATTATGCCGGCTAAGTTTCGTGATGAATTGGGTACTTCGTTTGTCGTAACACGCGGACTTGAAGGTTGCCTCTCCGTATACACGCAAGAAGGGTGGGCTCGTTTTGCGACAGGCATGCAGAAGTTGCAGGCTTCTAAGGAAAACGTGCGTGCTTTTAAGCGATTTCTTTTCGGCAGTGCCGCCGAACTGGAATTTGATAAACAGGGAAGAATTCTGATTCCGGCAACATTGCGAGAGTATGCACATTTGGTGAAAGACGTCATTGTTTTGGGAACGGGAGATAAGATCGAAATTTGGAGCAAAGAAGCTTATGCGGCTTACTCTGAAAAGACCGTGCCCGCCATGGAGGCCATTGCCGAAACGCTGGAAGGCTTCGGAGATCTTGAGTTTTAGGAGGCCTCAATGGAATTTCATCATGTCAGTGTTTTAAGAGAAGAAACGATTCATGCCGTTTTAGGGGATCCGGCAGGAATTTATGTGGACTGCACTTTGGGGGGCGGCGGTCACAGCCGTGCCTTGGCGGATTTGCTCGTAAAGGACGGTTTGATCATAGGTCTTGATCAGGATGAAGATGCTATTCGGGCGGCGACAGAGCGAATGCAGGATGCACCGTGTAGATTTACGGCGGTACAACGTAATTTTCGCTATCTGGGCGAGGTGCTTGATGATTTGAATATCCCTACTGTGGACGGGATTATGTTCGATCTGGGAGTGTCCAGCTATCAGTTGGATAATCCCGAACGAGGCTTTTCGTACCAACATGACGGTCCTCTGGATATGCGTATGGATCGACATGGGAAGAAAAGTGCTTATGATGTCATCAATGCGTATGATGAAGCCGATTTATATCGAATTATTAAAGACTACGGTGAAGAACGATGGGCCAAGCGCATTGCTTCTTTTATCGTCAAAGCTCGACGGGAAAAACCTTTTGAACGAACTGAAGAATTGGTTCGAGTTATTAAGCAGGCTATTCCTGCCGGGGCTCGTAAAGACGGACCTCATCCGGCGAAGCGGACTTTTCAGGCTGTCCGGATTGAAGTAAATGACGAACTGAAAATCTTACAAGACACCTTCGAGATAGCGGCTAACCGCTTGAAACCGGGTGGTCATATAGGGATTATCACCTTCCATTCACTGGAAGACAGAATTGCCAAGCAGACGTTGCGTAAATTGGCTACAGGGTGCATTTGTCCTCCCCATATTCCTGTATGTACGTGTCATCATGAAGCTATTTTAAAAGTCAAGGGGAAGGGAATAGGGCCTTCTAAAGAAGAACTGGAACTCAATCCGCGTGCACGGAGCGCAAAGTTACGAGTCGGCACACGGATATAGGAATGTTGTAAATTTGTGAATTGTCGGGAAACGGATGTGTTATAATTATGTTGGCAAGAAAAGCTGGATATATGGGATATCAGGGCGGTCGCGGAATATCCGTACCGACAGGTAAAGAAAGAGTACGTTTTAATGAGCGGATGTCCCAAGTTCTTTCAATTATTTTTCTTTGCGCCTTCTTTCTTCTTGTCTATGTAGCTTTGTCCGCTATGAGAACGGAATACGGTTATTCGCTGATGCAGGAAAAGCGGACGGTACAACAATTACAACGTGACAACGAAATATTACGGGTCGAAATAGCCAAGCTCGAATCTCCCGAACGTATTTATAAAACGGCAACGAGTGAATTGGGAATGGTAGTCCCTGCGAGTGTATTATATAAGGAACAACATAATCAGGACGGACAGTAGATGACACGGGAGCAGCCTTTTTTCGAAGGCTGCTATTGTTGTTTGCTAAATGGATATTTGAGGAGGACAGGATATGAAGACAATTAAAGAACTTTGTAAAGAAATTAAAGGTATATATAATATTGACGGACGAGATAATACGGAAATTACGGGCATATCCGCCGATTCGAGAAAAATAGAAAAGGGTTTTCTTTTTGTTTGCATTGCCGGTGTTCATGTCGACGGGGCGACCTTTGCCGGTCAAGCTGTAGAAAAAGGCGCCGTAGCGGTTTTAACAAATAAGCATCTGGACTTGCCTTTAGAAATTACGCAGATTACGGTTCCCGATATTCATGCGGCATTAGAAGACATAGTACCGTATTTTTATGACTATCCGGGTAAAAAAATGCGCATGATCGGCGTTACGGGTACGAACGGTAAGACGACGACGTCACATATTATCGCACATATACTGCGTGAAGCCGGGTATCATGTAGGTGTTATAGGTACGATTCACGCACTCATTGATGATAAAGAGTTGGAGATTCATAATACGACACCTGACGTAGTAGACCTTCAAGCCTTATTGGCTTTAATGTATGCCGAAGGCATGGAGTATGTGGTCATGGAAGTGTCCAGCCATGCCTTGGCTTTAAATCGTGTAGCGGGGATTGAATATGATACGGCCGTATTTACGAATTTGACACAAGATCATTTGGACTTCCACAAGAGTTTTGAAAATTATGTAGCTGCTAAGGCGAAATTATTTTCCGGACTTACGGCGGAACCTCCTGTAAAGAAAAATAAGACGGCCGTTATTAATATCGACGATCCTCATGCAGACGAAATTTTAAAGGCTACATCCTGCAAGGTTTTGACATATGGTGTTGAGAAAGATGCGGATTTGAAGGGATCGAATTTACAAGTAGGGCTGAAAAGTTCCTCTTTTGATGTCGTAGGACCGTTTGTTTCCGTATCTTTACATATGCATATTACGGGTCTCTTTAACGTGTACAATACATTGGCGGCCATCGGCGCGGCTCATGCCGAAGGAGTGGATACAGATGTTATTGATAAGGCTGTTCAGACTTTTTATTCCGTTCCCGGCCGTTTCGAATTAGTTGAAGCGGGGCAGGATTTTGCTATTGTTGTCGATTATTCACATACCCCCGACAGCTTGGAAAAAGCATTGACTACGGCCAGAGCCATGAAACCGAATCGGATTATTACCGTCTTCGGTTGCGGTGGCGATCGCGATCGCACGAAGCGTCCTATTATGGGCGGCATTGCCGCACAATATGCGGATATCCCCATTGTCACATCCGACAATCCTCGTTCGGAAGATCCGGAATTCATTGTTTCCGAAGTGGAAGGCGGCGTGCGAGCAGCCTTGAAAGAAGGGCAGCGACATGAAGTGATTGTCGATCGGAGGCAGGCTATTTACAAGGCTATAGAAATTGCCGAACCGGGGGACATCGTTCTCATTGCCGGTAAGGGGCATGAAACGTACCAGATTTTAAAAGACGGAACCATTCACTTTGATGATAGAGAAGTAGCCCGCGATGCAGTGCGGGAACTGAAGGAGAGATAAAGATGGCCATGTTTACGGACGGGGAAATTGTTCTCGCCACGGGTGCGCGAATTCTTCAACAGGGCCGTAAGAATATACGTTATTCGAGTATTGAAACGGATACTCGTACTATCGGTGAAGATGCAGTATTCGTAGCCCTTAGAGGTGAAAAATTCGACGGCCACGATTTTATAGAACAGGCCGTCAGTCTCGGAGCGGCCGCGGTTATTGTCGATGATGCCGGACGGTTGTATCCTGACGGTGATTATACGATTTTTGTCGTCAAGAATACATTGAAAGCTTATCAGGATTTGGCCTTATATCACCGCCGTCGGTTTGCCATTCCCGTTGTTGCCGTAACGGGTTCTGTCGGGAAGACATCGACACGCAGTCTTATTGCGACCGTGTTGTCACAGAAGTACAATGTATTGCAGACGGAAAAGAACTTTAACAATGAAATCGGTTTACCGCTAACGCTCTTACAACTTACGGGTGAACACGGGGCGTGTGTAGTCGAAATGGGAATGCGCGGTTTGGGCCAAATTAAAGAGTTGGCCGATATTGCCGAACCGACTATAGGTGTAGTAACCAATGTGGGCAAAAGTCATATTGAACTTCTCGGAAGTCAAGCCAATATCGCTAAGGCTAAAGGCGAGTTGGTAGAAGCCCTCGGCACGGACGGTACAGCCGTTCTTAACGGTGATGATAAACGGGTGGCGGCTATGGCCGAAAAGTGCAAGGGAAAAACCGTAAGTTTCGGTATTAAAGAGAATGCCCCTGTCATGGCCGGAGCTATAAAAACGGATGAAAAAGGAATCTCCTTTACGTGTCGTTGTTTCGATCAGGTTATGGATGTACACATGTCCGTTCTCGGTCGCCACAATGTTTATAATGCGCTGGCCGCCGTGGCTGTAGGTCGCCTGCTCGGAATGAGTGAACATCAGATGCAAAAAGGGCTGGCGGAATATAAGGGTGTGCCTATGCGGCAGGAATTGATTCACCTTGAAGACCTGACCTTTATTAATGACGCATACAATGCCAATCCCGCGTCTATGGCCGAAGCCGTACATACGCTTATGAGCGTAGCATCGGGGCGGAAAATCGCCGTTCTCGGCGGTATGCTTGAATTGGGTGACTGGACAAAGGCGGAACATGAAAAAATCGGAGCTCTTTTGGCGGCGGAAAAGGCGGACGCACTTATTGCCTTGGGTGATGAAGCGACGTATATTGCAGACGGAGCCGAACAAAAGGGCATGAAGAATGTATATAAGGTACGGACGCACAAGGAAGGTGCGGAAATTTTGCGTAAGATAGCCGTTGCGGGAGATACGATTTTACTCAAGGGATCGCGCGGATTTGCGATGGAGAAAATTCTGCCTTATTTTGAAAGGAAGTAATGTGAATGTTTAATGCGCTTGTTTTGGGGTTTGTTGTCAGCCTGGTCGTCGGCCTGGCCTTGGGCCCTCTAGTTATAAAAAAACTGAAAGAGTTTCATGCCAGACAGGAAGAACGGGAAGAAGGTCCGGAAAGTCATAAGTACAAAGCCGGCACCCCCACTATGGGCGGCATTCTGATTTTATTCGCATTAACCGTATCGGTATTTCTTTTTAACGGAGCGGAACCATCTAAACTGATGGCTCTTTTTCTAACTTTGGGAAACGGCCTCATCGGGTTTGCAGACGATTCTATAAAAGCTGTAAAAAAACGCAACCTCGGTCTTACAGCTAAGCAGAAATTGGCGGGTCAGGCCGTTATTTCCGTTATTTTCTGTATAGCTTTGAAAGTATTTGCCGATATGCCTACGACTGTATGGATTCCTTTTACGGATATTACCGTCGACTTGGGAATAGCTTACTATCTTTTCGTATTCCTCATTATTGTGGGGGCAACCAATGCCGTTAACTTGACGGACGGTTTGGACGGTTTGGCAGCCGGTTCGTCGGCTATTACAGCCGTAGCCTATGTCGTCATTTCCGTAGCCTTGGGCTACGGCGGAATTGCTGTTTTCGGAGCGGCTTTGGCCGGTGCGTGCCTGGGCTTTTTGTTCTATAATCAACACCCGGCCAAGATGTTCATGGGTGATACGGGATCCCTGGCCTTAGGCGGGGGTATGGCGGCTATGGCGATTTTGACGAAAACGGAATTACTTCTGGTCATTGCCGGAGGTCTCTATGTATTGGAAGCACTGTCCGTTATTTTGCAAGTTATTTCATTCAAAACACGGGGAGTTCGTATTTTTAAAATGAGTCCCGTACATCATCACTTCGAATTGTCCGGCTGGAGTGAAGTGAAGGTTGTAACGGTATTTTGGCTTTTTTCAGCCCTTGTGGCTATTATTGCCATCGTTACGGTCTTAGGCGGTAAATAAATCGTAAAGCAGGTGTGAGTATGAGCATACAGGATTTTTCGAAAAAGAGAATCACGGTCCTCGGCGCCGGTATCAGCGGTCGCTCGGCGGCTCTTGCCTTAGCTCGCCACGGTGCCGAGGTTACGTTGAGTGATATGAAGGAACATGATTTGCAGGAAGAACCGTGGACGAGCCTTGTGAAAGAAGGTGTTATCTGTTCTTTCGGTCATCAGGACGAAAGTCTTTTAGATGAGGCGGATATAATTGTTCCTTCACCGGTCATATCGCCGGAGACTCGGCTGCTAAAAGCGGCATCGGCACGGCAGATTCCCGTTTGGAGCGAAGTGGAAGTAGCGGTTCATGTAACGGATGCGGAATTTATCGGGATTACGGGAACGAACGGAAAAACGACTACTACCGTTTTAACGGGTGAAATTATGAAGGCTACAGGGCGACAGACCGTCGTAGGCGGAAACATCGGTTTCGGTTTGTCCGAAACGGCGGAAGACCTGCCATCGTCGGCTGTTGTAGTTGCGGAATTATCCAGCTTTCAATTGGAACTCACCTCGTCCTTAAAGGCTAAGAGCGCCGTTATACTGAATTTGACACCTGATCACTTGGACAGACATCATACTATGGAAGCGTACGGGGAAGCCAAGAAGCGGATTTTTCTGAACCAGGATAAGAACGATTACGCCATTTTAAATTATGACGATTCGGCGGTGCGTGCCATGGCTTCCGATTTAAGCGGTACGGTTCTGTATATTTCCGTGCATGGAGAAGTGCCTGTCGGAGCCTTTGCGGCAGACGGCAATTTATATATTCGTATGGAGGGAAAAGATACGTGTCTGTGCAAGGAAACGGACTTGCATCTTTTCGGTAAACACAATATTCAAAATTGTCTGGCTGCAGCCTTATTAACTTATTGTGCCGGTGCTTCGATAGACGTTATTCGCCGGGTGTTGACGGAATTTCGCGGAGTTGAACATCGTTTGGAATGGGTACGCGATGTAAATGGCGTACCGTATTACAACGATTCTAAAGGAACGAATACGGATGCTTCCGAAAAGGCACTGGAAGCCTTTTCGGGACACCTTATTCTCATTGCCGGCGGACATGATAAGATGACGGACTTGACGAGTTTTATGAAACTGGCGGCTCGTAAAGTAGATACGCTCATTCTCGTAGGGGAAGCGGCCGATCGTTTTGAAGCGGAAGCTTGCAAAGCGGGTATGAAGGATATCCGCCGTGTCGGATTTTCTATGGAAAAAGCCGTTCGCACAGCTTATGAAACGGCTGGAAAAGGGCAGACCGTCCTTTTGTCGCCGGCATGTTCAAGTTACGATATGTACCATCATTTTGAAGAACGGGGCGACGATTTTAAAAAAATCGTCAAGTCCTTGTAAATACGATAGCCACTAGAGGAGGAAACAGTTTCATGCGCCGTGTCATTATATCCGGAGGCGGGACGGGGGGCCATATTTATCCGGCCATTACCATAGCCGAAGCCATTAAAGAAAAGGAGCCGACAGAGATTCTTTATGTCGGATCCAAGACGGGATTGGAAAATACGCTTATTCCCAAACAGGGCTACGACTTCGTCACTCTTGACGTGCGCGGCTTGGAACGTAGACTTTCCGTGCGCAATTTGGTGACTGCGGGAAAAACGGCGGCCAGCCTGTTTCAAGCGGAACGAATTATTCGTCATTTCAAGCCTCATGTGGTCATAGGTACGGGCGGTTTTGTTTGCGGTCCCGTCTTGATGGCGGCAGCCTTGTCTGGCATACCGACGATGATTCAGGAACAAAATGTCATTCCCGGAGTTACCAATACGATTCTGGCAAAGGTAGTCAATAAGATTGCTCTGGGCTATGAAGAAGCGGCGGAACGATTTAAGCAGAAAAACAAGCTCGTCTTTACCGGCAATCCCGTGCGACAGGATATTATGACGGTCAGTCGTCAGGAAGGCTTGGATTTTTTGGGGTTCGACTCTCAGAAATTTACGCTTGTCATTGCCGGCGGCAGTCGCGGGGCTCGCAGTATAAATACGGCTATGTTGACAGTGCATAAATATTTTAAGAACGAGGACGACATTCAAATCCTTCACATTACGGGTGACCATGAGTATGACCGGGTTATGAAACAACTTGACGGAGTCAACGGTCAAGGTTTTTACGGTAAGGGGAGTCGAATTGTTCCTTATTCACACCATATGCCGTCCGTGTTGGCGGCAGCCGATCTTGTAGTCTATAGAGCCGGAGCCGTAGGACTTGCCGAATTGGCGGCCAGAGGAATTCCTTCAATTCTTGTGCCTTATCCGTATGCAGCTGAAGATCATCAACGTTATAATGCACAGGCCTTTGTTATGAACGGGGCGGCTCGCATGATTTTGGATAAATTATTGACAGGTAGCGATTTGCTTGATGAAATCATATACTTAAAAGAAAATCGCCCGTTATTACAGCGTATGGCGACTGCCAGTCTGGCTATGGGCAGAAGCGACGCGGCTTCAGTCATTGCCGATATAGCATTGGATCTGGCAAAAAAGAGCAAATATGCCAAAAAAGAGGGATAAAGATGATAGATTTAAATACGGTCAGCCGAGTTCATTTTATCGGAATCGGTGGCGTGGGCATGCGTGCTATTGCCGATATTTTTATTGATAAGGGATATATTGTTTCGGGGTCCGATGCCAAGTCGTCACCCGCAACGGAACGACTCGGTCAAAGAGGAGCCCGCATATGCATCGGCCAAAAGGCTGAAAATTTGGGTGATGCACAGGTAGTTATTATTTCTTCGGCAATTCGTGATACGAACGAAGAATTGGAGGCGGCCAGAAAACGACAACTTCCGATCATTCACCGTGCCGATGCATTGGTACATATTATGACCTACGGCAAAGCGATTGCCGTAGCGGGAGCCCACGGTAAGACAACGACTACGTCCATGTTAGGGCAGGTTTTCTATGAAAGCAAAATGGATCCGACCCTCGTCATCGGAGGAGAAGTGGATTATTTGCAGGGGAATTCCGTTCTCGGTAAGGGCGAGTACGTCATTGCCGAAGCGGATGAAAGCGACGGAACCTTTTTAAAGGAACATCCTCACATTGCTGTTGTTACCAATATCGATGCGGACCATATGGACCATTACGGCACGATTGAAAATGTCATTCAGGCCTTTAAAGATTTTATTCATTTACTTGACCCTCAGACGGGTTTGGCCGTCTTGTGTGCCGATAATGATAAAATCAAGGCCTTTTTGTCGGAAGTAAAGCGTCCTTTTGTGACGTATGCCATTGAAGCTCCGGCTGATTACAAAGCTAAGAATATCGGTTACCATGAAGGTAAGCTTATATTTGACGTGTATAAACACGATGAATTTTTAGGATCCGTTGAACTGAATGTGCCGGGTAATCATAATGTTCTGAATGCTTTGGCAACCGTAGCCGTATCCTTGTCCTGCGGTATATCCTTTGAGGATATTGCAGCAGCTTTATCGCGCTTTCACGGTGCCAAACGACGTTTCCAGACCAAAGGGCATGTAAACGGCATTTGGGTTGTTGACGATTATGCACATCATCCTACGGAAATTCATGCTACCCTGGCGGCGGCACGCAGTATGGGTACGCATCGTGTCGTGTGTCTTTTTCAACCTCACCGGTATACGCGTACGCAACTTTTAGCTGAAGAATTCAGCAAAGCCTTTACATGTGCGGATAAATTGATTCTGACAGATGTCTACTCGGCAGGTGAAGACCCTATCCCCGGTATAGGCGGCACCTTTTTGAGCGACAAGGTCAAGTCTGCAACCGGACAGGATGTAGAGTACATCGGTACAAAGGAAGAGTTGCTCGAATATTTGCGCAAGAATGCCCGGCCTCGCGACTTGATTTTGACGATGGGTGCCGGAGATATTTATAAGGTCGGAGAGGCTTTTGTAGCTGCAGAGGAGTCCCGTAAGGCATGAAAAACTTAAAGGGTAAAAAGATAGCCGTCATTGTCGGCGGGCCGTCTACGGAAGCGGCCGTATCCCGTAATTCGGGAAAGAATGTAGCCGCTGCTCTAAGGGCAAAAGGATATGATCCGATTATTACGGAGCTTGTCCCTGAAGAATGGGCTCGCACCTTAAAAGAAGGACAGTTCGATATTGTTTTTAATGCTTTACACGGCCGATACGGTGAAGACGGCGTCTTACAGGGAACGTGTGAA
>NZ_JAQCUN010000037.1:0-324 GCF_027685385.1 Megasphaera sp. AF13-6AC | reverse complement strand
TACAGGGAACGTGTGAAATGATGAATGTTCCTTATACGGGACCGGGGGTTATGGCCAGTGCCGTGGGCATGAACAAAGTGGTCAGTAAGAGCGCCTTCGTAGGTGCCGGTATTTCTACGGCCCCTTTTCGATACTATTTTGAAGAACAGGGCGTTGACAGTATTGCCGAAGAAATATGTCAAGTCTTTTCCTTACCTGTTGTCATCAAGTCGGCCGCCCAAGGGTCGAGTATCGGTACGTTTATTGTAAGAAAAAAAGACGACTTGAAGAGTGCTTTAAGCGAAGCTTTTGCATACGGCAAGTCCATTGTGGCCGAAGCTTTTT
>NZ_JAQCUN010000036.1:0-11381 GCF_027685385.1 Megasphaera sp. AF13-6AC | reverse complement strand
CGGCATGTGTTGATTTGTATGCCCGGCATGGCTCCGAAAGAGTTGGTGGATTTAATAAATCGGCTACAACTTTTAACAGCACGAGTTGACTTTGTTCCTGAACTTTTCGGCATACCGGCATCTAATTTAAGTGCGCGCGGGTTAATGCGTGAAGAAGCAGTTGTTATCCATATTAGAAACAACTTGGCACGTAAGTCTAATCGAGTAGCTAAGAGAGTTTTTGATATTCTTGCAACTCTCTGTGGAGGCTTACTGATACTGCCGATTATGGCGATTATTGCCGGACTCATTTATTTTGACTCGCCCGGCCCCGTCGTTTTCTCACATCGCCGAGTCGGCAAGGGAGGGAAGGTATTTCCTTGCTATAAATTTAGGACAATGACTGTTAATGCGCAGGATGTTCTAAAAAAATATTTGCGAGAAAATCCGGCAGCCAAAGAAGAGTGGGAGCGGGATTTTAAGTTAAAGGATGACCCTCGTGTGACTAAAATTGGCAAGATTTTACGTAAAACATCCCTCGATGAATTGCCACAACTTTGGAATGTGTTGACCGGTGATATGAGTCTTGTGGGACCGCGCCCCATAGTACGTGAAGAAGTGGCCAAGTACGGCAAATATATCGGAGATTTCTATCTTGTACCGCCGGGAATTACAGGGATGTGGCAAGCCAACGGCCGCAGTGATACGACATACGAGGAACGGGTTCATATGGATTCGTGGTACGTACATAATTGGAGCGTTTGGCTCGATATAGCCCTTATTTGGAAGACCTTTATTGCTGTCATAGACGGTAAAGGCGCTTATTAATCGGTATTAGGTCCTTGTAAGGAAAGGAAGACATACATGAAAATTCTTTTAATCAGCCCGCCTTTTAAAACGGAATACGGAAAATTTTCCCGTGATCAGCGTAGTCCGGCTATTACGAAAAGCGGTACGATCTACTATCCTACTTGGTTGGCTTCCGCTACGGGAGTGTTAACGGAAGCAGGGCATACGTGTAAGTTACTTGACTGTTGCGCTATTGGTTGGGACGATAAAAGAACCCTGGAATTCGTAAAAGAATTTCAGCCGCAAATGACGGTTATCAATACATCTACGCCGAGTATTTATAATGATTGTGAATTCTCTGAAAAAGTAAAGAATGTCGTGCCGCTTACCTTTACGGTTCTTGTCGGGACACATCCCAGTGCTTTGCCTGAAGCGACCTTGGCTATTAATAAAACGGTGGATGCCGTCGCACGACGTGAATATGATTATACATTACGTGACTTAGCAGCCCTGTTGGCTGAAGGGAAGAACGATTTTTCCAATATTCTAGGCTTGACTTGGCGAACCTCTGCCGACACATATAAATCAACGGATGATCGCCCTTATATTGAAGATCTTGACGAGTTACCTTTCGTTTCAAAAGTATATAAAGAGCAAGGCATCAATCCGTACGATTATTTTTTTGCCGCTGCCGAATATCCTATGATGATGATTTTTACCGGTCGTGGTTGTCCGAATCAATGTTTTTTTTGTGTCTATCCTCAAACTTTCCACGGCCGCAAGATTTATCGCTTGCGCAGTCCTGAAAATGTCATTGCCGAGCTTGAATATATGGCGGAAAACTTCCCTGAATTAAAATCTGTCGGATTTGAAGATGACACGTTTACGGCCGATTTAGAACGGACTAAGGCTATTTGTCGCTTAATGATTGAAAAAGGTTTGAATAAAAAATTCAACTGGTGGGTTAATGCTCGTGTTACCTTGGACTATGACACGATGGAACTGATGAAACAGGCGGGATGTCGACTCCTTGTGGCCGGCTTTGAAAGCGGTAATCAGCGGGTATTGAACGAAATGCATAAAGGGATTAAACTCGATTGGACGAAAGAGTATGTAAAAAATGCGAATAAGGCAGGACTTCTTATTCATGGTTGCTTCATGGTCGGAAATCCGGGAGAAACAAAAGAAACCATGGAAGAGACTTTTCGCCTTGCCTTGAGATTGAATACGGATACGGCACAATTCTTCCCTCTCATGGTTTATCCGGGAACAGACGCCTATACATGGGCGGAGCGAAATCATTATTTGGTAACGAAAGATTGGTCCGAGTGGATTACTACTGACGGATTGCACAGTTGTGTTATCTCTTTGCCTGAAGTGTCGGATAAGGAGTTGGTAGCCTTTTGTGATGAGGCCCGACGGAAGTACTATTTGCGTCCGGCCTATATATTTGCAAAACTTCGTCAATTCGTGTTCAATCCGGGCGAACGCAAGCGGCTTATTAAGGCGGGTACAAGGTTTATTCGCTTTTTGGCTAAAAAAGGAGATTAAATAATGTTACTCTGGTTCATTATTATAGTGGCCTTCTTACTTATTATTTGGCCTTATGCCGTGTATCCTCTTGTTCTTCTGGTTGTAAGCAGACGGCGTCCTATCGGAACGAGTACAGAGCCTGTAAAATCCGTGTCACTTCTTATTGCGGCCTATAATGAAGAAGAAGTAATCAAAGAAAAGTTGGAAAACAGCTTGGCTCTGGAGCGAGGGAACTTTGAATTTGAAATTGTCGTGGCTTCCGACGGGTCCACGGATTGTACAGCAGAGCTGGTGCGGACTTATACGAAGGAGTATTCCTTTATTCGTCTGCTTGACTTTTCCGAACGAGCCGGGAAGGTTAATGTATTAAACAAGGCCGTGCCTCAGTGTAAGGGCGATATAGTGCTCCTATCCGATGCCAATGCTATGTATAATCCAGAATGTTTGAAATATATATTACCCCATTTTGAGGACGACCTTGTCGGTTGTGTAAGCGGAGAAAAGAAAATCTTGGCTACAGACGGTGCCATTGCTAAAAACGAAGGGTTGTATTGGCGCTTGGAAAGTGTTATTAAAAGACTTGAATCGAAAACGACTTCGCTTATCGGAGCAGACGGAGCTTGTTATGCCGTGCGCAAGAGCTTATTTCAATCCTTGCCGTCCGAAACATCGGTTGATGATTTTCTCTTATCGATGCGAATTTTAGAGTCCGGGCACACTGTTGTATATGAGCCTCGGGCTTGGTCGGCGGAAGATCCGGGACAAACTGCATATGACGAGTTTCGGAGAAAGCGTCGTATTGCCGCAGGGAACTTCTATAATCTTCGCTTTTTACATTCTTTTATGCGTTCAGATTTTTTATCTTTTATGTTTATCTCACATAAATTATTGCGTTGGATTTCGCCGTTAATCTTTGCTGTTTTGACGGCAGCTCTCTTCTTTAAGGCCTTTTCATCGGAAACGGCATGGTATGCTTTTTTAATTCTACTATTTTCTTATACCCTACCGTTATTAAAGTATGCCAATGTGGGAGTTGCCCTTACGGATAAGGGACCGGGGCGGATCATTACATACTTTTATCTTACTGTTTGGGCTCAATATGCCGGGTGGAAGCAGTATATGGCGGGTACGCAAAAGGCTGTGTGGGATACAGTACGGCAAAAGAAATAGAGTTTACTGTGAAACGGAGTATATATGGCCAATAAATTTGTATCGGGGACACTTATCCTTGCGTTAGCCGGTTTTATTGTTAAAGCCGTAGGCAGTGTAAACTGGATTATTTTATCACGGATTCTGGGCGGTGAAGGTATCGGTATCTATCAGATGGCTTTTCCTGTTTACTTATTGGCGCAGGAGGTTTCGGGGGCGGGTATACCCGTTGCTTTATCCGTTTTGACTGCCGAATTTGCGGCACGTCGCGACTTCGGCAATGTGTATCGCCTTTTTCGACTTGCTTTGACGGTCTTGGCTATAACGGGCGCAATTTTCGGTCTCCTTGTTTTTTTCGGATCGTCAGTACTTATAGATTATCATATTATTCGGGATTCGAGGGCCTACTATTCGCTTGTATCTCTTGTGCCTTGTATCTTTTTCACTACCTTGTTGTCCGGGTATAGAGGATATTTTCAAGGGTGGAGACAGATGGTTCCTACTGCCGTATCACAGATTGTCGAGCAAGTAGTGCGTGTAGTCGCTATGATAGGATTAGCCTTATGGCTTTTCCCATTAGGAACGGAAATGGCCGCCGGAGGGGCTGGGTTGGGGGCTTCTGTCGGTAGTATAGCCGCATTTATTGTTCTGGTTTGTTTTTATCACCGCTTTAAGAAAACGGCACCGTCAGTACAAAGCGACTATGTGCCTGTGCACGCCAAAGAATTGCTGTTTCGCTTGGCCGGATTGGCTATTCCTGTGTCATTGGCGGGAATTATGTTGCCTTTGGTGGCGGATTTAGACCTTTTCATAGTGCCGTACAGACTGGAAGCCGCAGGATACGATATTCATCAGGCTACGGAACTATACGGCTACTTGACGGGGATGTCCGTACCTTTAATTAACTTGGCAACGGTCTTTACGGCCGCTATGGCCTTGAATCTCGTACCAAACATCAGCCATTCGCAAGCTCGCTTAGAAACTGCTGAAGTGTATGAACATACGGCAACGGCAGTGCGCTTGGCATTGATTTTGACTGTGCCTTTCAGTGTCATGCTGTATGTCTTGGCTGAGCCGACAGTTACCTTTATTTATAATGCCCCGGCAGCGGCAGGAGCTACACAGGCTATTGCCGCTGCCGTTTGTTTTTTGGGATTACACCAGATTACAACAGCTGTTTTACAAGGCTTAAAAAAACCGAAGATACCGGTAATTAATATGGGAATAGCCTGTCTTATCAAGATTGCCTGTAATTGGTTTTGGGTGGCAAGCCCCGAACTGGGTATTGCCGGTGCCGCCTATGCGACTGTGACGGATATTGCTTTGGCGGCAGGATTGAATTTTTTCTTTATTCATAAATATATAGGGTATAAGCCGGCCCTATTAGTTGTTATAAAGACGGCTTTTGCGTCGACAGCAATGGGGATTTTTATATATTTCCTGTATCATGAAGGAGTTGAATTGGGTGTATCTCCCGTCGTAAATCTAATTGCAACAGGTGCGGCAGGAAGTTTGCTTTATATCTTGCTCATGTTTGTCTGCGGCGGTCTGACTCGTCATGATGTGGTGAAGCTTCCCTTTGTAGGGCGGTTTTTTTCAACTGAAAAATAGGCGGAACGGAAAAGAGGTTGCATCATATGAATATCTTGGTTACAGGCGGGGCCGGTTATATCGGCAGTCATGCCGTGCGGGCTTTAAAAGAAAAGGGACATGTACCCGTTGTGTTGGATAACTTGTCACGCGGGCACAAAAAGGCTGTTCCTAAAGACGTACAACTTATTGTTGAAGACATTCATCATATAGAAGGCATACGAGAAGTTTTATGTCGTGAAAAGATAGAAGGAGTTATGCATTTTGCTGCTCACAGCCAAGTGGGCGAGTCAATGGAAAATCCGACTATTTATTATGATAATAACGTAGTCGGCACTTGGTCTCTATTGGAAGCCATGCGACTTGAAGATATTTCTTATCTCGTCTTTTCTTCGACAGCCGCAGTTTATGGGGAACCTGAGAAAGTCCCCATAACAGAAACAGATCCTTATAATCCGACGAATGTGTATGGCCAGACAAAGCTGATGATTGAAATGATGCTGGAGCAGTTTCATAGAGCTTACGGCTTAAATTATGCGGCATTAAGGTATTTTAATGCTGCCGGAGCTTCGCCGGACGGAACCATCGGGGAAGATCATCATCCGGAGACACATTTGATTCCCCTTATTTTGCAGGCCGCGGCAGGTAGAAGAGCGAGTGTAGGGATTTTCGGTACCGACTATTCAACACCGGACGGTACATGCATTCGCGATTATATTCATGTTACAGATTTGGCGGAGGCTCATTGTCGTGTTCTCGACTATTTGGTAAAAGGCGGTAAATCTCAGTCTTTTAACCTCGGCTCTCAACACGGCTTTTCCGTCAGGGAAATGATAGAGGCGGCAAAAAAAGTGACGGGACGAGACTTTGCGGTTACGGAAGAAGAGCGTAGAGCCGGTGACCCGGCCGTATTAATCGCTTCGTCTGAATGCTTGCGTCAGGTGACAGGCTGGAGCCCCGTTTACAGTGATGTGGAGACTATTATTGCTCATGCATGGAAATGGCATCAGACGCATCCGAACGGTTATATGTAAACATATTATATATTCAGCATAAAAGGCGCGAACGAAGATTTTGCTTCGTTCGCGCCTTTTGCTTGCTTACCCTCTCGGAACTTCGATGGGGTCGTAATCGGCCGGTTTATCCGTAATCGACGCCGGGTCTACGGCTGACGGTACGGGTGTAAATTTCGGTCGGAAGAGTTTTTTTGTGGCTTCTATGTAAGTAGGTATGATTGTGTCCATCAATAAGTAACGCTTGCGGAAAAGGTTGCGTTTTTGTGATTTGATTTCACTGTATGTGCGCCTTTTTTCTTCAATCGGTAAGGCCCAATACATTTTTTCGTCTGATACGGAGAAGGCGCCTTCATCTTTCCAGAAATCGTTGAAGTTCGTCTTCTTTGAACGGTTTCCTCGCAGAAGATGGCTATTGGTATAAAAACCTTCATCCGTAATGACATATAAATTTTTCATTCCCAAGGTTTGTGTGAAGATACGTAATAAGTAGAGAATGAAATTCTTCGGCCTGTACCCGAAGAGTTTCTTCGTCAATACTTTTGTCAGCGCCAAGCCTTCTTTGGAACCTTGAAGAGTACCTACATACAAGGAAGGAACTCCGCTCTTATTATAGTCGAAGCGGAAGTTAAAATGGTAAATCATTTCGTTATCATAATACAGATATAAGGATAAGAACCCTTCTTTTCGTTGTCCCGTATCGAAGATGAGGTGACAGACGAGGGGGAGTTCCGGATCGGGAGATTCCCAGAGTGTGTAGCCCTTGCCCCAATACAGTTCGTGAATAACCTCATCCGTAAACATGGTACGGAGAATATCGAAATGATGTTCCAAGGCGGTCAGGCGTTCCCGCATGGTCGAGTTCTTATAAAGGAAAACTCGGGTCATACTCTCTTGGAAATCAATGTCTTTTTCAGTAAAGAAGCCCTTCATAGGTTCGTATGAATCGAAGTAGTCATAGAACTCTCTAAACAGGTCTTTGTGCATAATACTGATACAAAAGAAGGAAAAAGCCCGCTTTTGTTCACGGAAATTGCGCGGCCTATAGATAGCTTTTGACAAGTTCCAAAAGTAGGATGTACTTAACATGAGTGCCTCCCTCAATACAGTGTCGAACGTAGGTATATAACTTATTTATTATAAAAAGAAGGACCATATACTGTCAATCATCCCGGATTAGTCGGGGTATTCTTCTTGTAAAAAGTCAAAAAGTCTAATATAATAATTGTAAGGTCAAAGCGTATTAAAGGGACCTCTCAAATGTATTTATGAGGTGATAATATGAGTGTATTAGCCGATAAAATAGAAAAGTTTATTTTACATAAGTTATTGGAAGAAGAGGAAGAAAATATAGTTCTTCGCCGTAATGAATTGGCAGATGAGTTGGAATGCGCGCCTTCGCAAATCAGTTATGTTTTGAGCACGCGCTTTTCCAATGATAAAGGCTTTATCGTCGAATCGAGAAGGGGATCCGGCGGTTTCGTACGCATTGTGCGGTTGCAAAAGCGAAAAAAACATGACCGTACACCCGTTGCTTTATCGGAACGACGCCCTGCCGTCAGTATTTCTATGGAAGATCTGGACGGCCTGCTGTTTAAATTATTAAAACATAAGGCAGTAACAAATAGGGAGGCCATTATGTTGCATCAGACTTTTAAATCTTTATTTGAAGAACTTGATGACGAAGCACAACGCATGGCTGTTATTACGCGTATTTTAAAAAGTCTTGAGCTCGTACCCAAGGGATAAGGGGAGGCTTTACATGCTCTGTGATAGTTGTAAAAAGGCAGATGCGGTCGTACATCTTACTAAAATAGAAAACGGTAAGCGGACGGAATTACATTTGTGTGCCGCCTGTGCAAAAAAAGAAGGGATCCTCATAAACGGTAAGGATATTGAGGCATGGGGAAATAATTTTTTCGGCAAAACAGCAACCGGTGACGATGAAGTTACGGTAACCTCGGAAGTTACTTGCCCGGAGTGCGGCATGACTTTTGCCGACTTTAATCGCACGGGCCTATTCGGGTGTTCAGCGTGTTATACCGCTTTTTCTGAAGAAATACAACCCGTTTTAAGGAGGATTCACGGTCATGTGCGTCATGTAGGAAAGGTTCCTGTTTGCGGTACGGAGGTATTTCGGACAAAGGCTCATATAAAGAAACTGCGCCGGGAATTAAAGCTCATGGTGGCTCAAGAAAACTACGAAGAGGCTGCGCGGATTCGAGATGAAATCAAAGCTTTGAGCTTCGAAGGCGGTGAAGATCGTGTTTAATGAGTATATACGATCTCTCGTCTTGCCGTGGCAGGAAAGTCGAGGTGCGGATGACGATGTTGTCTTGGATAGTCGTATTCGGTTGGCACGTAATATGAAGAATCGAGCCTTTCCCGAACGGGCATCGGTAGAAGATAAGGCTGTTGTATGTGAGGCGGCACGTGCTTGCATACCCGGTTTGAACGAATTGGGTAAAGGTCAATATGAAGCGTTATCCGTCAATGATATGAGCGATGAGAATCGTGATTTGGCGGCAGCACGCAGGATCATAACGCCTACTCTTGCAAAAAAAGGGGAAGGCAAGCTGTTATTTTTACGTCAAGATGCGGCAGCCTCTTTGGCAGTGAATGAAACGGATCATTTCGTTATCAATACGATTGTTTCAGGAAGCAATGTTCGCCAGGCTGCCTCGGAGGCCTTTGCAGTCGACAATGTGCTGGAAGGTCAAACGGAGTTGGCTTTTCATGAAGATTTCGGTTATTTGACATCCATGCCGGCCATGACAGGGACGGGGCTTTTTATCGGCGTGAGTCTTCATTTGCCGGGGCTTATTGCAGCTAAAAAGTTGCGTCGAGTCATGCAGGGTATTACGAAGTTCGGATTCGGCTTCTCGGGTGTATATTCAGGAAGAAGTACGCATGTAGGTAATGTTTTTCGAGTGGTCAATCAAATGACCTTGGGTATTTCGGAAGAGGACTTGTTGGAACGGGCGGAAACGGTTGTCGGTCATATTGTTCGGGAAGAACGGGAGTGCAGACGTGCCTTACGGGCAGAAAAGTCTGATCTTTTCCTCGATCGCCTGTATCGTAGCTACGGTGTATTGACTCAAGCCAGATTGATTGAACAGGAAGAAGCTCTTAATTTGCTGAGTGACTTTCGTTTAGCCGTAACGAGCGGTTTAATCGATTCCGATTTGCAAGCTTATGCGGCTATGGTTACTGCTGTTGACTCTGCGTATGTAAGTCTGAGGCGATTTAATGATGAAGACCCGGAAGAAAAAGAAAGGGCTCGCTTATTGCGCAGTCTCATTAAAAAGTATGTACGGCGTGAGCCGTAACAGAAAAGTTTGAAAGGAGGGGGATGTGCATGGAACAACGTTTTACACAACCTTCAAAACGCGTTCTCCGCTATGCTCGCGATGCGGCTCGCCGTATGGGACATAACTATGTGGGAACTGAACATATATTAATCGGACTGCTTTTAGAAAAAGAAGGAGAAGGCGGGAAAATCCTACGTCGACTGGGACTTACGGACGGCAATGTCATGAGAGTCATTGAAGGCGTCGTAGGAATCGGTACGGCAGTGACGGATAACCCTGTCTTAACGACCAAGACCCGCCTGGCCATGGAGGAGGCTTCACGTGAGGCTGCCAAACAGTCGCGGCCCATTGAAACGGATATCATTCTTTGGGGATTATTACAACAAGAAGACAGTATGGCCGTTCATGTATTGGAAAATATGGATATTGATACGGCCGGCGTTATTGAAGAAATTGAAGAAGGAGTACCCGTCCGCCAAGGCGGTGAAGAAACTCCGGACACGGATACGGGAACTGAAAAAGAGAATCCCCTCGCCCTTTACGGGCGCGATTTAAATAAAGATGCGAAAGACGGAAAAATCGACCCCGTCATCGGCAGAGATAAGGAAATTGACAGGGTTATCCAAATTTTGTGTCGTCGCACGAAGAACAATCCGGTTCTTCTCGGATCACCCGGCGTAGGCAAAACAGCTGTAGCCGAAGGATTGGCGCAAAAAATTGCAGACGGCCATATTCCTAAGCCGTTAGCAGATAAACGCGTCATCTCCCTGAGCATGGCAAGTCTGGTTGCCGGCACTAAATATCGCGGCGAATTTGAAGAGCGGATTAAACAACTCTTGGAAGCGGTTAAAGAAGATTCATCGTTAATTTTGTTTATTGATGAACTGCATCAATTAATCGGTGCCGGTTCGGCTGAAGGGACCATGGATGCCGCCGACATCTTAAAACCTGCCTTGGCCAGAGGTGAACTTCAGTGTATCGGAGCTACGACGACGGATGAATATCGCAAGTATATTGAAAAGGACTCGGCCTTGACTCGCCGATTTCAGCCGGTACGCGTAGAAGAGCCGACGGAAGAAGAGACTCTGGCTATATTGCAGGGCTTAAAAGGGCCGTATGAAGAATTTCACCATGTTCACTTTACGGATGAAGCCTTGGCGGATGCGGTAAAGTTGTCTGCTCGTTATATTGCTGACAGATATTTGCCCGACAAGGCTATTGATGTTATTGATGAAGCGGCTTCTAAGGTTCGCTTGGAACATGCCGCTTCTAACGGTGAATTAAAAGAAGCGGAAGACGAATTGGCACAAATTGAAAAGAAAAAAAGTGAACTTTCGGCAGCCGAAAAGTTTGAAGAGTGTGCCGCTTTGCGTGATAAAGCCAAAGAGATGGAAGAACGAATTCATGAGTTAAAAGAAGCCCGAAAGGCGGAAGACCGGCCTCAGGTTTCAAGCTCTCATATTGCCGATGTCGTTTCCGTCTGGTCGGGAGTGCCCGTACAAAAAATCGGTACGACTGAGGCACAACGCCTTCTTAAATTGGAAGATGAGTTGCATAAACGGGTCATCGGGCAAAATGAAGCTGTTCAAGCCGTGGCTAAAGCTATGCGCCGTTCCGGAGCGGGGCTGAAAGATCCGAAGAGACCTGTCGGCTCTTTCCTTTTCCTGGGGCCCAGCGGCGTTGGCAAAACGGAACTGGCACGCGCCTTGGCGGCAGGCCTTTTCGGTGATGAAGAGGCCATGATTCGCATCGATATGAGTGAATTTACGGAATCTCATGCTGTAGCGCGTCTTATCGGTTCTCCGCCCGGCTACGTAGGGTATGATGAAGGGGGAGAATTAACCGATAAAGTTAGAGAAAAGCCGTATAGCGTCATCTTATTTGATGAAGTGGAAAAAGCGAGTCATAACTTCTTCAATATTCTTTTACAAATCCTTGATGACGGTCGTTTAACGGATTCAAAGGGGCGGACTGTCGATTTCAGAAATACGGTTATTATTATGACCGGCAATCTGGG
>NZ_JAQCUN010000357.1:0-500 GCF_027685385.1 Megasphaera sp. AF13-6AC | reverse complement strand
TTCTTTTGTCGTGGCCATAGATACGCCGGCCGACAGAATGGGTTCACCGACTGTTTTAAAAGCTTTATTTCCTCCTTGGTTTAGGAAGTATAAAGCCACGACTCTGTTAACGACTACGGCATCACATGTATGTGATTCTAACTCCATCCAACATTGGTCGTTTTGGTTAAATTCTTTTACTACAGCCCCGTATTGTTTGGCATAATCGGCTGCCTTAGTACCCAGTTGTGCACCTACGGTTATATCTTTTAAATCATCAAAGCTGTGAATGGTGTCATTGTCTTTGCGTACGACAATCGTATATCCGTCTTTAAAATATGTTTGTGTGAAACTAACATGTTCTCTTCTTTCGGGAGTCGCATCCATGCCCGAAGCAATTAAGTCTATTTGACCGCTTTGTAAAGCCGGGATGAGTCCGTCAAACGCCATGGCCTTGATTTCGGGTTTCATGCCCAGCTTCTCGGCAATAGCCTTGGATAAATCTACATCGAAGCCGACGT
>NZ_JAQCUN010000356.1:0-509 GCF_027685385.1 Megasphaera sp. AF13-6AC | reverse complement strand
TCGTCGTCATTAATCCATTCCAAGGCCTGTTCCAAACTCATGATGCGAGGCGGCACGAGACGGAGAGCCTCATCCGATGCGGAAGAACGCGTATTGCTGAGATGTTTCTTCTTGCACGGATTGACATCAATATCTACGTCACGATTACTTTCACCGATAACCTGGCCGAGATAGATTTCCTGAGCCGGCGAAATGAACATAGTGCCTCGGTCCTGCAAGTTATAAATACCGTAAGCCGTTGTTTCGCCCGCTTCAAAGGCGACGAGACTGCCGCGCGTACGACCGGGAATATCTCCCTTCCAAGGGGCATAACCGTGGAAGACATGGTACATAATACCGTTACCCTTCGTAGCCGTTAAAAACTCACTACGGAAACCGATGAGTCCGCGAGCCGGAATAATAAATTCCAACCGTGTATAGCCGGCAATATCGACCATGTTGACCATTTCGGCCTTACGCGTACCCAACCGTTCCATAACGGCCCCCATAAATTCCTGAGGCACGTCGAT
>NZ_JAQCUN010000355.1:0-511 GCF_027685385.1 Megasphaera sp. AF13-6AC | reverse complement strand
GCCGGTTCCTTCGACCTTCAGAGAACCGTCGTGAACGAGGAAGTCCGATTTGCCCGTATTGCCTTTTACAATCACACCGACATTCTTCAACTGAGCCACGTTGACAGCATCATAGTCGTCGGAACCGCCGGCTACGTTGATGATTTGGCGTTTTTCTATGTCATTGCCGACAGAAACGGCACCTTGAGTCGCTCCTGTTGCAAATACGGTCGGATTGTATTTGCGGTTATGAATAGCCGTTCCGTTTGCATAAGCCGCATCATAAGCATCCGATTTGGGATCCGTTGTAGCTCTGGAAGAATCTGCACCCGAACCGATAGCAACACCGCCGCTCACGGTCGTCTGTGCGCCCGTACCAATAGCCGTCGCATCATACGCATTCGAAACCCGTGCACCCCAGCCCATAGCCGTAGACCGCACGCTGTCCGTACCCGATACATTAGCCGTTCTGCCGATAGCTACGGACTCTCTGGCTTCCGTATACGCACCGTGACCAATAACCGTACTGTCT
>NZ_JAQCUN010000354.1:0-519 GCF_027685385.1 Megasphaera sp. AF13-6AC | reverse complement strand
TAGAACGACTGGCGGATGTAAAGACGGTTGTTTTCGATAAGACCGGTACGTTGACGCGCGGCATCTTCGGTGTTACAGCCGTTCATCCGGCTAAAGAATTTTTTGCCGAAGCGATGCGTGAAGGGAAGTCGCCCGAAGAAGAGCTCCTTCATTTGGCGGCCCATGTTGAAGCCATTTCGACTCACCCTATTGCCGAATCATTGCGCCGTGCCTATAAGGCTGACGGTGACGGCTGTAAGGTGGAAGGCGGAGAAGAAGTTCCCGGCAAGGGAATTCGTGCATCAGTCAACGGGAAAACCGTCTGTGTCGGCAACAGCCTCTTTATGGAATCCGTCGGGGCCGTCGTTCCCGACTGCCAGTGTGACGGCACGATTATTCATGTAGCCGTAGACGGAGTATACGCCGGTCACGTAGCCGTTTCCGATGCTTTGAAACCGCACTCGAAAGAGGCCGTGCGGGCATTGCGTAATGAAGGCGTAAAAAAACTGGTGATGCTGACAGGCGACAGCCAGACGACGG
>NZ_JAQCUN010000353.1:306-519 GCF_027685385.1 Megasphaera sp. AF13-6AC | reverse complement strand
AGAAACGGGCCGTAAGAACCATTTCTTTATGATGGATATTTTCCATACCTTCCGCTTTGATAAAGTCAAGGGCCGCATGAAGGCCTATGATTCCGGGCAGGTTTAAAGTACCCGATTCGAAACGGTCGGGAAGAAAGTCAGGCATTTCTTCCGTATGTGACAGACTCCCCGTGCCGCCGGCGATGAGAGGGGTCATGATTGTCGCCAACGAGT
>NZ_JAQCUN010000353.1:0-296 GCF_027685385.1 Megasphaera sp. AF13-6AC | reverse complement strand
GAGAGGGGTCATGATTGTCGCCAACGAGTCGGGAATAACCATGCCGCCTATACCCTGAGGGCCTAGAAGTCCCTTGTGTCCGGACAGGTCGGAGATTCCGTTTAAGAAACGGGCCGTAAGAACCATTTCTTTATGATGGATATTTTCCATACCTTCCGCTTTGATAAAGTCAAGGGCCGCATGAAGGCCTATGATTCCGGGCAGGTTTAAAGTACCCGATTCGAAACGGTCGGGAAGAAAGTCAGGCATTTCTTCCGTATGTGACAGACTCCCCGTGCCGCCGGCGATGAGAGGGG
>NZ_JAQCUN010000352.1:0-528 GCF_027685385.1 Megasphaera sp. AF13-6AC | reverse complement strand
CGTACGGTCCGTCGTCATACGTATACGGGCGTTCTTTATAATTGTCAAAGTATCCGTCAGCCGACGTAAGAAGTCCGCCATTTACGGCCGTTGCCGCAATAGAACGAGCATCCATCAGTGCAACCGCCGAAAATTGACCGTCACCGGGTTTGCTTCCCTCACGATTGGGGAAGTTACGTGTCGTATGACGAATACTGAACGCATTATTAGCCGGCGTATCTCCGGCACCGAAACAAGGACCGCAAAAAGCCGTCTTCCATACGGCACCGATAGCCGTTAAATCTGCAACCGTTCCATTCCTTAAAAGGCCAAGTCCGACAGGCTGTGACGACGGGTAGACGTCAAGAGTAAACACGTCGTTCGACAAACGGTGATGTTTAAGCACATGAGCCGCCGCCTCTATGTTCGTATAGTTACCTCCTGCACAACCGGCAATAACACCTTGTTGAACACGCAGTCGATTTCCTTCCAATTTATCCGTCAAAGAAAATTCAATGGACTTATTAGCCAACCGCTCTTTGATAATCT
>NZ_JAQCUN010000351.1:0-532 GCF_027685385.1 Megasphaera sp. AF13-6AC | reverse complement strand
GGAACGATTCTTCTTCTACTTGGCCTTGACGCGAGCCGATGAATCTTTGCATATAACCTGGGCTCTTGCCGATGAAGGCGGTGAGGCTTTAATGCCGTCGCCGTGGGTCGGATTGCTTGTAAATCGCGGTTACGTGAAGGCCGAGAGTTATACGGGAATGATTACGGCCCAAAATGGGGCTGACTATTTAGTTAATGCACGGGCGGCGTTGCATTTCTTACCGTCTGCCTTAAGGTCAGCCAAAGACGGCAAACGAATCAATGATATTTGGTGGGCCCTGTACGATTGGGCGCTGCTGAACGGATACGACGACAGTGTACATACTATAGGTGCAGGACTGTTTTATAATAATCGGGCGCAGGCCTTGGGCAAAGGTTTGATTGAGCATCTGTTTTTGAAAAATAAAACCTTACGCGGGTCTGTTACTTTGCTGGAGGCATATCGTAAATGCCCCTTTGCCTTTTTTGCCAAGTACGGCTTAAAACTTAAAGAACGTCAGGAATACGATTTCGCGGCACCCGACTTGGGTACG
>NZ_JAQCUN010000350.1:338-538 GCF_027685385.1 Megasphaera sp. AF13-6AC | reverse complement strand
TTCGCCTTCAATCTCCGTAAACATGGAGTTCGTACGGCTTTTTAAACCTGAGCGACGAAAGACCGAGCCGTTTACGACAAAATAAACGACTCGGTCTGAAACAAATAAGGGATATTGCCTCGGCAATATCCCTTATTTCATGTGGCGGAGTGGGAGAGATTCGAACTCTCGCAAGCCTTACGACCCCTAACGATTTAGCA
>NZ_JAQCUN010000350.1:0-328 GCF_027685385.1 Megasphaera sp. AF13-6AC | reverse complement strand
ACCCCTAACGATTTAGCAAACCGTCCTCTTCAGCCTCTTGAGTACCACTCCATATACGCTGACTGGTTTAGTATACACTGGGAGCGGTTTCTCTGTCAAGCTGAGTGCCGGGGTTATTTCTTTAAAATATCTTCTACGGCAGCGACCTTTCGTGTCATCATGTTTGTATGTCCGGGACGAATGTCGGCTTTCATAATGACTTCTGTGCGAATTCCCTTTTCGGCGAAATGAAAGGTAGCTTTTTTAACAACGGACATGACTTCGTCCCATTCGCCTTCAATCTCCGTAAACATGGAGTTCGTACGGCTTTTTAAACCTGAGCGACGAA
>NZ_JAQCUN010000035.1:0-11579 GCF_027685385.1 Megasphaera sp. AF13-6AC | reverse complement strand
TTTTTTCGGTATTCGTTGAGAAAATCCATGAAGCACCTTCTTTTCTATAGTAGGTAAGCGAAGAACGAGATTTAACGATAGGACTTCATCAATTCGGCGAATGCCGGGAGAGAACGGCGAATCATATCGGGCTGTACGCAATAGGAAATACGGACATAGCCGGGGCATCCGAAGCTGTCAGCCGGTACAATGAGCAGGTTAAGCGCCTTTGCTTTTTCGGAGAAGGCATTGGCATCAGCTTCGGGAGATTTAACGAATAAGTAAAAGGCCCCGCTCGGATATACACATTCATAGCCCAATTCTTTAAGACCGTTATAAAGCAATTTTCTGTTCGCGTCATAGACGGAAATGTCCGACGTTTGTCCAAGGCATTTTAAGACTACGTCCTGGAAGAGATGGGGGGCGCATACGAAGCCCATGATGCGGCCTGCACCGCAGACAGCCGTATAAATTTCCTTACTGTCCGTAGCCGAAGGAGGTACGAGGATGTAGCCGATGCGTTCGCCCGGTAAGGACAGGGATTTACTGTACGAATAGCAGATAATCGTATCCTTATAGTAGTGAGGAACATAAGGGACGGTCAGGCCGTCATAAATAATTTCGCGATACGGTTCGTCGGCAATTAAATAGATTGTGTGTCCGATTTCGCCGGACTTCTTTTCCAAGAGAGCGGCTAATTTCTTATATGTATCTTCAGAATATACGACGCCGGAAGGGTTGTTCGGAGAATTGATAATCAGAGCTCGTGTTTTCGATGTAATAGCCTGTTCCAAAGCATCGAAGGGAATCTGGAAGCTTTCCATATCGGGCTGTACTACGACTTTTTCAGCTCCCGAATTTTTGATAAAAGCTGTGTATTCCGGGAAATACGGAGCAATGACGACGATTTCATCGTCCGAAGATTCTACAAGGGCCTTTAACGTAATCGTCAAGGAAGCGGCAGCTCCGCATGTTATGTAGAAGTTACCGGCTTCAACGCCGGCATTGAAGGTTTTATTCATATAATCGGCTAATCCTTTGCGGACGACAGGGTCGCCGGCTGCGGCCGTGTAGCCGTGGACAGCAACGGCTGTGCGGGTTTCCATAATTTCCGTAATGGCGTCTTTGATACATTCCGGAGCCGGTACGGTAGGGTTACCGATGCTGAAATCAAATACGTTTTCGTCGCCTATTTTTGCGGCTTGTTCACGGCCATATGTAAAGAGGTCGCGAATTACGGAGCTCTGAGCCCCCCATTGATACATTTCTTTAGATGCCAATGAAATCACTCCTTTATGAAGAGAATATCATGTTAACCGTCCCTATGAAAGGGAGATAAACGGTGAAATAAGTAAGAAGAAACCGAGTAAGGCTATGGGTACGACCTGGAACGTGCGGTATTTCTTAAAAACGTCAAGTTTATATACAAGACAAAGGGGTAAGAAACAAGCTATGATTCCGATCATAGGACTTAACAGGGATGCAAAGCTGAGTACCGGTGCATTAAAAACGATGACGGCCCAACAAAGAGCTATGCAGAAAATACTGGTGCCGTATTTAATGATTGTACGGTTGATTTTATCCATAGGGACAATCCGTTCCAATATGTTAACGGCAATGCCGCAACAAGAATCGCGGAAACTAAGGAACATAGCGAAATATGCAGTTACAATGGCAAAAATATTAAGCAGGAGACTGAAGACTTTTACTAACGAGCCGTCAATATCTTTCGCCGCCATGGCCAAGGAGGAGATATTGGCATGATATGCCTGAATGGCCTGCTCTTGAGATATTGCCAAGTTGAAGGATACGGTGTAGAAAATTACGACTACCAATAAGATGATGTAAGCGTAATTGTATGTGCGCAATGCCTTATAGTGGGCTACTGTCTTATTTTCGGCATGATTGCGGTAGTAGATAACCGTAGGACTGAGATTGGCGAAAAATTCAATCGATAATGCGGCAAAGGGTAAAATGATGATGAATTGTTTAATTATATACCCCATATTATGCACAGGAGCTATATTGGCGGCATTCCAGTATTGAACCATTAAAATGCCCATGGCGGCAATGACGAAGACCTTCGTAAGGACCATGCCCGATGCGACTTTAAATAACAGCTTTTCGCCTTGAGAGGCAACGGCTACGAGGACACAAATGATACCCAATCCGTAGAAGATGTTATCAGCCATGGATGTTTCCGTGACTCCGAAGGTTACGAGGAAAGAAGCACTGTCATTGGTGAGTGCGGTTGAATAGAGGAAGATGAGAATTGTCGTAAAGACAAAATAAACAGCCCCTAAGGCAAAGCCCCAGTTCTTGCCCAGGTATCCGGAAATAATGCCTGCAAAGTCTTCACATTTCGGTGCATCGGCTAAAATATTTAAGAAGAGCTTCTGATGTTGGTACATAATGGGATAGCCGATGAGTGCGGCAAGAATATAGATCCACAAGCCGGATAAGCCGACCTGTACGGGAAGAAAGACAATTCCGGCGCCGATTGCCATACCGATGTCCATAATAATCCACCCGATGTCAATACCGCCAATCTTGGTTGCGGCCTTCCATTCGGAAAGGGTCATGCCCGCTTCTTTAGCCAGCTCTTCTTGAGAAGGGCCTGTGAAACGGTTGATGATAGGAAGCTTTTCAATGAAAGACATAATACCCTCCTGAAAATCTCTCTTACGGGTCTCCCCCGACCCGTAAGAGAAGTAAAGTTGTTATACGGCAGCCATACCTGCGTCAAATGCTTTCAAGTTTATATCAACGAATTTAGGCTTTACTGTACGACTGATAATAGATTTCCAATCAATATCCGTTAAATTCAACGCTTTGATTAAGGCGCCGAGAAGAACGACGTTGGCACTTTTGGGATTGCCGATATCCGTAGCGATTTGTGTGGCGTCTAAGGGTAAAACGGTAGTCCGCGATTTTAGTTCTTCCAAGACGGTTTGCGGATATTTTCTTTTTCCCGATAAGACGGGCATAGACGGAATCTGGAGAGTGTTGACAACAACCTTGCCTTCGGGTTTTAGGAATTTCAGGTAACGAGCTGCTTCCATTTCTTCAAAAGAAACGAGTAAGTCCGCCGTTCCCGTCCCGATAATGGGAGAGTAGACCTTCGGACCGAAGCGTACTTGGGTACTTACGGAACCGCCGCGTTGACTCATACCGTGTACTTCCGACATCTTTACATCATAGCCGCTTTCTATTAAACCGATAGTGAGAATTTTGCTGGCAAGAATTGCACCTTGTCCGCCGACGCCGACAAAGAGCACGTTTTTGATTTCGCTCATGTTAACGAGCCTCCTTTCGGGAAATGGCGTTGACCGGGCAGACCTGGGCGCAAACGCCGCAACCGACACAGTCTACGGAAATATTCGATTTTCTGTTTTCGTCGTCAAAACGCAATGCCGGGCAACCGGTAGAGAGACATTTTTTGCAACCGATGCACTTGTCCCGGTTGACGACGAAGGGCGTCATATTTAAATCGAATTGCTCTTTATCTTCTTTAGAGAATTTCTTCAAAACACAAGGCCATTTGGTGATGATTACGGACGGTTCATCCGTAATAGTGTAAGCCCAGTCTAAAGCTTCGTTCATAGCTTTTAAGTCCAAGGGATTGACGATGCGGATATTTTTCAAACCTAAGGCACGAACGACTGCTTCGATGTCGATAAACGAGGTTGTATCTCCTTTAATGTTGTAGCCTGTGCCGGGGTTTTCCTGATGACCGGTCATGCCCGTAATACGGTTGTCGAGGATGACATTGATTGTCGGAGACCCATTGTAGGCAACTTCTATGAGAGAGTTAATCCCCGTATGGAAGAAAGTAGAGTCGCCCATGATGCTGACGACGCGTTTCGGTTGATTGCTTTTTTCGAAAGCGTGAGACATGCCGTGTCCTAAGGAGAATGCGGCACCCATACAGACTGCCAGGTCAATGGCGTTTAACGGGTCGGCACCACCGAGGGCATAGCAACCGATATCGCCGATCATAACCGTATCTTTCCGCTTACTGAGGGCATAGAAGAAGCCTCTGTGCGGACAGCCGGCACAGAATGTAGGCGGTCTGGGAACCAATAAGTCTTGAGGTACATCATTGAATTCCCGGGTTGTCCCGAGAACGGCTTCGGCAATGATATTGGGGTTTAATTCATCAATCTTGGGAATGACGTCTTTGCCGTGGCAGTCGATACCGGCCGTGCGAAGAATCTCTTCCATATACGGATCCAACTCTTCGATGACATATAATTCGTCTACCTTTTCGCGGAATGCGCGGATTTTTTCAACCGGCATGGGATAGGATAAACCGACCTTAAAGTAGGATGCTTTATCGCCGAATACGTCTTTGGCATACATATAAGCGGCACCGGACGCAACAATACCGATTTTCGTATCATGCATTTCTTCGTAGTTCCAAGGACAGGCGTTGCTATAAGCTTTTAATTTTTCTTCGCGAGCTTCGACGATATGTCGGCGTACTTTGGAAACAGCCGGAATAGCATCATTTCGTTCAGGATGCTTTTCGTACAGAACAGGGGCGACCTCCGTGCGAGTGCCTTCGGTAACAAGGCTCTTGGAATGACAGACTCGTGTCGTCATACGAATCATGACGGGAACTTCAAATTCTTCGCTGAGACGATATGCGTCTTTGGTCATATCGAGACATTCTTGGGAGTCCGAAGGTTCAAGCATGGCGATTTTCATGAATTTTGCGTAGTTTCGGTTATCCTGTTCGTTCTGGGATGAGTGCATACCCGGATCGTCTGCGGAAACGAAGGCAAATCCGCCGTTTACGGCTAAATACGAGAAGGTAAAGAGGGGATCGGCAGCTACGTTTACGCCTACCATTTTCATAGCGGCAAAAGAGCGGACGCCGGCCATTGATGCACCGATAGCGGCTTCCATAGCTACCTTTTCGTTAGGGGCCCATTCAGAGTAAATTTCATCATACGCCGATACATTTTCCAATATTTCCGTACTGGGAGTGCCCGGATAGGCCGAGGCAAAGAGGACGCCGGCCTCGTAGAGGCCTCTGGCGACGGCTTCGTCACCTGTTAAAAGTTTTTTCATCGTACAACCTCCTGGTTTAATAAAATATGACGTTATTACGTCTCTCGTTCTTAAACTTATGAACGAAATTATCGTGCCAACATATAAAATGGCGGATTTATGCGAAAGGTAGATTTTAAAGATATTAAAGACATAAAAAAATGTAAAAAAAATAGACATGACTTTACATGTCGGTGTATTCTAAAGAAGAGGAGGCTATGCTTATGGGAAAGATCGTATTTTTACTTGCCGATGAATTACTGAAAAAAGAAGTAGAATCTATTCTTTGGATTTATAGACCGGAAGAAGAGAAAAAACAGATTGATACGGAAATTGCAATTATTGAGTTGGAACGGGTTGTCGAGCAAGCTGAACAACTTATTGCCCGAGGAGCACAGGTCATTATTACCAATAGCGGGTCTTATCAAATTTTAAGTGCCGCCGTTAAAGAGATTCCCGTCTTATGTCTTTACAGTTCGACCAGTGACACGTTGTATACATTGCAGCAGGTAAAGGACTATGATACTATACACCTTTTGTTGAGCAAAAATTTTATGTTTAATGCCGCCGCCTGTCCTGCGGAACTTGAACAGAAGTTAAAAATACATGCTGCATATGCGATAGAAACGACATATCAGGAATTGCGTACTATTGTGAATCGAATTCCCGTGACACGGAATACGGTTATTGTCGGTTGTACACTGTTGCCGCAAATTGCCAATACACCGATGCCGATTATGACTATTCGCCCCAGTGAGTCGGCTATTTTATCCGTTTACCAGTATGCATGCGAACTCGTTGATTTTAAACGACAGGGGCAAAGTTGGGGAGCTACGATGAGCGCCGTCTTGGAAAACTATCATGACGGGATTGTTGTTTGCGATGAGGAAGGAAATATATATCATGTCAACAAAGCGGCTAAGAAATATTTACATTACGTTGATCAGGGAAAGAATATAGCCTCGGCTTTTCCGTCAGCATTAAATATAGAACCTCGTGAACTGTGTGATAAAGAAAAGGTCATCACAATTCGTTCTTACACTCTGGTTTTGACGGCAACGATCTTTAAAGTTGACAATGACACACGCTATGTCTTAAATATTCGAGACGTAACGGAACTTCAGCACTTAGAAAAAAATATTCGCTATAAGTTGTCTCGTACGGGCTTGGTGGCGGCCCATCATTTTGAAGATATTAAGACGCGTGACGAAAAGATGAAAAGTGTCATAGAAACGGCTAAGGTGATGGCAACTTATGAAGCGCCCGTATTGATTCAAGGACAAAGCGGAACGGGGAAAGAACTCTTTGCCCAGAGTATTCATAATTACAGTATGCGTCATAAGGGCCCTTTTGTGGCCGTAAACTGTGCGGCCTTGCCGTCGGACTTGTTGGAAAGTGAGCTCTTCGGTTATGTCGGCGGCGCTTTTACAGGGGCCAGAAAAGAGGGGAAGGCGGGACTTTTCGAATTAGCTCATACAGGGACTATTTTTCTCGATGAAATAAACAGTATGTCCGCTAATATACAGTCTAAACTGTTACGAGTTCTGGAAACAAAAGAAGTCATGAGAATAGGTTCCGACTTCGTCATTCCGCTGGATATACGGATTATTTCGGCGGCCAATCAGGATGTTGTCAAAGAGGTATCACAGGAGAGATTCAGAAATGACTTATTTTTTCGTCTCAATACACTGACGTTGAATTTACCGACATTGGATGACAGGCCGTCTGATATAATTTACCTGTTTGCTTTGTTTATGGAGAATATATCGAAACATCCGTATAGTGAGAAGTGTATTCCGCAAGCTCTGAAAAAGGCTTTGCAAAGACATCGTTGGTGGGGAAATATCCGTGAACTGTACAGTGTGGCATTGCGTTATCATGTTTTAGGGGAAGAAGACAAAGGGGACTACGGCTACTTATTTGATACACCTGAAGAAGCAATTGACATAAACGGAGAAGGGCTCCCCGATTTAGATATGAAAAAGCTTCAGCACTTATTCCAACAATCGCTCATTCATGATCTGAGGGCACAAGGATATACGCAAAGTCAGGTGGCTAAAATTCTGCATTTGAGTAGGCAGACGGTTTTTACGAGATTGAAAGAAAAAGAGTAATTTATATAAAAAACGGACCGCATAGCGGTCCGTTTTCATTCAGCTTTTAGAGAATAATGTTTTGCTGTTTTCCTGCCAAGAAGGTGTGAATATTTTCAAATACGATGTGAGCTCGTTTATTCATTGATTCATGGGTAGCGAAAGCGGCATGAGGAGTTACTATAGTATTTTTTGCGTGAAGCAGGGGGTGGTTGACGTCAATGGGAGGTTCCGTTTCGAAGACATCGATAGCGGCACCGGCAATAGAGCCGTTATTAAGCGCGTCTGCCAAATCCTGTGAATTCACAACCGGACCGCGAGCTTCGTTAATAAGGTATGCTGTAGGTTTCATATAGGACAGACTTTCTTTATTAATGATTCCCCTCGACTGGTCCGTTACGGGGCAGTGGAGAGAGACGATATCGGCTTCTTGCATGAGTTCTTTTAAAGGTAAGTATGTAATGAGCTCCGTATCGGGTTTAGAGGAAAATCCGTTATAAGCAATAACGCGAGCTCCGAAGGCGTGTACCAATTGAGCGACTTTGGTGCCGATAGCTCCTGTGCCGAAGATGGCCACTGTTTTTCCTTCCAATTCGCCCCCAATCAGGCCGGCCTTCGTTTGTCCTCGGCGGCAAGCGGCATCGATTTGCGGTACGTTGCGGAGTAAGTCGAGCATCATGGCTAAGGTAAGTTCTGCAACGGCCACCGTTGAGTATCCTGAAGCATTGCTGACTTTAACGCCCATTTCTTCAGCAGCTTTCAGGTCTACATGATCGACTCCTGTAAATGCTATATTAATATATTTCAAGTGTTTGCAGGCACGAATGACTTCTCCGGATAAAGGCATGTTGGCTATCATTAGAATATCCGCATCGGCACTTTCTTTAATTAATGTCGCCGTATCATTTGTTCGTTCATAAGCGGTGAAGGTATGGCCGAGACTTTCCAATTCTTTGGAATAAGACTGTAGCGTTTGGGGAGTAACTCCCAGGGATTCAAGTAAGACAATGTTCATGGTAAATAATCTCCTTAAAGTGATATAGTAATATACTAGAAATGCTTTAATTTCAGACCCGTACGAGTCAGTAAATCCTCGACGGATGAGGCCCCGGTACGCTCGGCTGCGGCACAAACGATTCGGGCACAAGCACGGGCATCGTCTAAAGCTTGGTGGTGACGAAAGGTAAAGCCCAAATGGTCGGCAACCGTATCCAATTTGTGATTAGGAAGATCGGGCCAAACCTTACGTGAAATTTCAACGGTACAAGCATAAGAGGCATCCAGTCCCGGTAGATTATAGCGCTTAATTAAGCTACGCAATACGCGTGTATCGAAGACCGCATAGTGGGCAATAAGGATTCGTTTATTCAGACGTTCACGTATATCCGGCCATAAAGCGTCAAAGGTCGGCTTGGCAGATACCATTTGCGGAGTAATTCCGTGAATTCGAATATTGTCCTCGTCAAAGCGGTTAAACGGCGGCTTAATTAATGTATATCCCTCATGCATAACTGCCTGACCGGCTATACTTACGGCTGCCAAGGAGCAGGCACTGTCGGCGTAACGGTTGGCCGTTTCAAAATCAATGGCCGTAAATTCCAACATAAAATCCCTTCTTATAGTGAATATATTAAAGAGGTAAATGGAGTATTATCATGAAAACAACAGATACTCTACGCATCGGTGAAAATGTATACGAATATGAATGGCGACGCAAACCCATTAAAACCCTAAATCTTCGCGTCAGACCGGACGGAAGTTTATATGTATCATCGCCGCCCTTCGTATCTAAAAAAGAAGTAGAACGGTTTTTGCAAGAGCGTCGCTTATTTATTGAAAAGGTATCTATGCGGAGGCTCACTCTGGCAGAGGGTACGAGTGTGAATATTTTCGGTAAGGAAATGCCGTTGTTCATTGAGCCCGCTACCCGTCGTCATCATGCGTGTATAACGGAAAACGGAGTATATCTGTACGTTTACGAAAAAGATAACCGAGATGAACGAGTCAGCCTTTACCGAAATTTATTAAATGAAACGGCGGAACACGTTTTTCCACAGGTGTTAGCACGCTTGTATCCTGTGGCGGCTCCGTACGGCGTTCCGTATCCGCAGATGAAGTTGCGTCGCATGCGCTCTCGTTGGGGGTCTTGCATGCCGACTAAAAGTTTGATTACTTTAAATACCTATTTGGTTATAGCACCATTGTCCTGTACGGATCAAGTTGTTTTACATGAATTATGTCACTTTTTGGAGCCCAATCACTCGGTACGATTTTACGCGTATTTGAGTCGAATGATGCCCGAGTGGCGCAGGTGGCGAGAGGCACTTAAAGAGTATACTCCTTATTGTTTATAAGGCGACTGCGCATCCAATAAAGCCGGACTGCCCTGCCAGAAGGTAAAAATAAAGGCGGGATGAGTTATATGCCGTCCTTGTACGGTTGTCGGTCCCGCGGCACCGGCATAGTCGGAAATGGAGGATAAGGCTTTATGTATATTCTCCGGGGCAGTCGAACCGGAAAGCTTAACCGCTTCGGCGATCAACATAACAGCATCAAATCCTGAAGAGGCATATGAGTCGGCAGAAATTCCGTACTTCGCATAATAGCGTTCGGCAAACTCTTCGCCTGCTTCATATGTCGGGTCATTTCCGTATGCTTCCGTATAAAAAAGACTTTGTAAATAAGTAGGCGGCAGATACTGTTCCAAACCGTCGTAACTCCATAGAGAAGATCCCAAGACAACGGGAGAACGGCCGGCTTGCCGCAAGAACGTTATAAAAGAAGCAGCTTGACGTCCTGTAAGCGGCATATAGATGGCATCATACGAGGCGGTAAGCAAATATTTGCATAAATCGGCCGTATCATGTTGATGCATGTCCATTGAAAAAGTTTCCATATTGTCGGTGGCGGAGAAGGCTTCGGCGGCAGCGGCAGAACGGGGAGAATCTCCGTCGTAGACAACTAATATACGGGATTTATGTAGTTTTTGAGAGGCGAAGGCTGCCATGGCACGCCCTTCTTCCGCAGAGGTGAGGGATGCGGTAAACACGTAATTGTAAGGGATCCCTGTACAAGTGTCCGTCCACATATCAGTATCGACGTATGCCGGAGTAATGATGGGCAAGTCTCTGTTATCGCCTACGATGGCTGTCGGAGAAAGCAGCTTTGAATCTAAAGGGCCGATTAAGGCTGCGGCATGGCGCAAAGCCGCGTTTTCAGCCGCAATTTCACTGCCTTTTTCATTTCCCTTATTATCCAGTGTCATAATTTCTAGACGACGACCGTTAATGCCGCCCTTTTCATTGAGTATGTCGGCGGCCAACTCGATGCCCTGTTCCATATGTAACTCGGCAGGGTCAGCCGTTTCGGAAAGGTTTAGACTGACACCGATGCGTACGCTTGAGGTTATACGTGTATAGTGAACCCAAAGTGTAAAGAGAATAATAATTACAGGTATAAGTAATAAGGGACGTTTTTTTCCGCTTAATACCATAGAGGCTCCTTTGAATGAATCATGTCGAAATGATTAAATGGATACGGCGCCGTCAAGAGATTTGTAGATTTTGGCTCCGCCGTTTGTTGTAGATACGGAAAGAGATTTGTTTATCGAACTTGAAGAGTGAGGGCGATCTCCGGGAATTCGTTTGTACGGGAATTCATCGAGAAGTCTTTTTACAGCCGGTCTCAGTATATCATCGGGATTATTCAAGTCGACGGCTTCTTTACTTCCTTGTCCGTTTACGGTGTAAGAACGGAAGGAAGCGGTTTCTTTATCGTAAGCATAGAGACTGAAGCGATAAGAGTATTCCGTATACCAGTCGTCGTTATACGGGAAGAATCCTTGAAACTGTCTGAAGTACCAATGGTTGACAAAGGGAACGATGACGAGGTCCGCCTGATAGCGAGTAGCCAATTCGGCCAGATTCGCTTCCGTAATGTCGGACGAAGAAAGAACTTCATCGGCGTTTATAACATTCCACCAAGGAATCCGAAAGGGCTCCCTGATACCTTTATTTAAGTAATGAGACGCATAATTATCTTGTGTCGTACGGCAAATCAGTACGTTCCGACTACCGTCAAAAGTTGCCGTATCAGCTGCCAAAGATGTAAGACAGATGACTTGGATTAGAAGTAACAGAACGAATACTTTTTTCATAATATATCCTTTCATGAGTATATTAATTAAAAACCACCGGTATCATTGAGGAGAGGTACCGTATTATCCAGTTGCGGTTTGTATAAACTTAGCTCAGATAAAAGAGCACTTTTATCTTGGGGCAACGTGCCGGCGAGGGCCAAGAGATTGGAAACATGATTGCTGCGGAAAATACAAGGGGAAGTCATTGTTGTTTGTTGTAAAACGGCTTCCAGCTCGTCAAGAAAACCGCGGGCTGTTAAGGGAGTAAATCGTCCGGCTCCGACATCGATAGATAAAGGGGCCGTGCGAGGAAT
>NZ_JAQCUN010000349.1:0-539 GCF_027685385.1 Megasphaera sp. AF13-6AC | reverse complement strand
GGGCACGACGTGTCATATGACGTACGGCTTCCTTGTTTGCTAAAC
The DNA here is from genome assembly GCF_027685385.1 of Megasphaera sp. AF13-6AC. NCBI lineage: Bacteria > Bacillati > Bacillota > Negativicutes > Veillonellales > Veillonellaceae > Megasphaera > Megasphaera sp. AF13-6AC. The sequence goes on along the minus strand of NZ_JAQCUN010000349.1, from coordinate 494 downwards.
GACCGCCGCTTTCCCATGTATCGCGGAAATGCAACTCGCTGCTGTCGTCTTTCCCTAAGGCCGCATTGATACCGCCTTCGGCCATTACCGATTGACTTTGTACGGACGGTACGGGAGAAAGAAGAATTACAGGTATTTGTTTACGTGCCAAGTGTAAGGCGGCACTCATGCCGGCAATGCCGGCACCGATAATAAGGTTTTGCAATAGTATTCAACGTCCTGTCTTAAATTAGTTAAGGTAAAAATAAATGTTTGCAAAAGCGAAGTAAAAAAAGAAGACACATAAGAATACGAGAAAATCGACGACGCGTCGATTATAATGGCGGGCCCCGTGGGCAATGATGTAAGCGGCGGCATTATATTTAATGTGAACAAAGAGGGACACCAACAAGATTAAGTTGGTTGCAGTATATAATGCCGTTCGTGTTTGCATGCCCAAAAAGGCCAAGTGATCGAAAAGATAAGCGTGGCACAAGGCGGTAATAAGTACGAGA
>NZ_JAQCUN010000348.1:0-540 GCF_027685385.1 Megasphaera sp. AF13-6AC | reverse complement strand
CTCTGTGAAATGTGTTGTAACGGTAAATCGACGTAAGGACAGATTTTGTCTTCCTTAACAATAAGTTCCGTCAATTCATCCGTAAAGAAATGGGGGTATAAATAGAAGAGACGAATCCATTCAATCCCTTCTATCTTAACTAATTCACGCAACAAGTCGGGCAAGAGGGACTTTCCCGCCAAATCGAATCCGTAACTCGTCGTATCCTGTGCGATAAGATTGATTTCCTTCACCCCGCCGGCGGCGAGTTGCCGCACTTCCGCCGTTACGGATTCGACAGTTCGACTGTACAAGGGTCCGCGTACGTGCGGAATGATACAGAAGGTACAACCGTTATTACAACCTTCCCCGATTTTGACATAGGCACTGTACGTGGGCGTCGTCAAAACACGACTCGTATTCTGGTCGTACAAATGACTCACATCGTCCATAAAGCAAGCCCGTTTACCCGTCTTAACCGCCGTAACGGCTTCCCAAATTCGGTCCCATGAACCGGTGCCCAAGAGGGCATCTACTTCGGGCAACTCTTTCAACAACTCT
>NZ_JAQCUN010000347.1:332-544 GCF_027685385.1 Megasphaera sp. AF13-6AC | reverse complement strand
CGGCATTACCGCACATGGCGGCGACGACCTGTTCAAAAGAACAGTATGCCGCTCTTTTGCAGGGACGTCCCGTACCCTTTTCCGGGCGAGGCCTTGCTGACGGTGAAGTCGTTCGACTCTACGACCCGATGCATATTATGGTCGGAGTCGGTATCTTCGATGTGTCCCACCATATTTTAAGGCCGCATAAAATGTTTAGCGGCGAGAGGTAG
>NZ_JAQCUN010000347.1:0-322 GCF_027685385.1 Megasphaera sp. AF13-6AC | reverse complement strand
CCTATGACGCAGGAACTGCTCAACCAATCGCCTGAAGCGGCAGCTGTTTGCAGGCATGCCGTCATTGCCTTGGGAACCTTTGACGGTGTCCATGTCGGTCATCGCCGAGTCATGGAAACGGCCATGTCTGAAGGCAAGCGACTGCATGTGCCGACGCTGGTCCTCACCTTTTCGGCTCACCCCTTATCGGTCTTAAACCCGACTAAAGAGCCGACAAGGCTTGCTACAGTAGAACAAAAAGAAGAATACATACGGTCCGTAGGCATTGACGGTCTCATCATGTTGCCTATGACGCAGGAACTGCTCAACCAATCGCCTGAAG
>NZ_JAQCUN010000346.1:341-554 GCF_027685385.1 Megasphaera sp. AF13-6AC | reverse complement strand
GACCGGCGATGTTTTCGGCTCTTGTCGTTGTGACTGCGGTGAACAATTGGCTACGGCCATGACACAAATCAACAAAGAAGGTCGCGGGGTACTCCTGTATATGCGACAGGAAGGTCGCGGTATCGGCTTAATTAATAAATTAAAAGCCTACGCCCTCCAGGAACAGGGGTACGATACGGTAGAAGCCAACGAAAAATTGGGCTTTGCTCCCGA
>NZ_JAQCUN010000346.1:0-331 GCF_027685385.1 Megasphaera sp. AF13-6AC | reverse complement strand
AAAATTGGGCTTTGCTCCCGACTTACGCGAATATTGGACAGGCGCTCAGATTTTACAGGATTTGGGTGTTAAAGAACTCCGCCTGTTGACCAATAACCCCGACAAGATTTACGGTCTTGAAGAATTCGGTTTGGCTATTACGGAACGCGTTCCTATTGAAATGGCACCGCACGAACACGACGAATTCTATTTAGAAACGAAAAAGCACAAGATGGGTCACATTCTCCCCCACCTTCAATAGCATAATTGAAAAGGCCCTGCCACGGCAGGACCTTTTTTTATTGCAGCAAGGTAAATTCATCTTTATGGTATTTAATCAGCCCGTCTTTTT
>NZ_JAQCUN010000345.1:0-555 GCF_027685385.1 Megasphaera sp. AF13-6AC | reverse complement strand
TCCAGAGTTCGAATCTCCGAGCCGCCACCACACACAAATAACCTCGTTAATTCGGGGTTATTTCTATATGACGGAGAAGATTTCTGAAATTTTCCCATCTATGTAGAAATATATACAAATGCTTTCCTAGTGAAGGAGGAAATGTACAATGGCAAAAGAAAAATACGAAAGAACCAAACCCCATGTCAATATCGGCACGATCGGTCACGTTGACCACGGCAAAACGACATTGACGGCAGCAATTACGAAAGTATTGTCCGAAAAAGGCTATGCTGAATTCTCCGACTATGCTAACATCGATAAAGCACCGGAAGAACGTGAACGCGGTATTACGATCAATACGGCACACGTAGAATATCAGACAGACAAACGCCACTATGCACACGTTGACTGCCCGGGCCATGCCGATTATGTAAAGAACATGATCACCGGCGCAGCACAGATGGACGGGGCTATTCTCGTAGTATCGGCAGCTGACGGCCCCATGCCGCAGACACGTGAACACATCCTCCTGGCACGTCAGGTAGGCGTACCGGCTATGGTTGTATTCTTGAA
>NZ_JAQCUN010000344.1:302-556 GCF_027685385.1 Megasphaera sp. AF13-6AC | reverse complement strand
CGAGTTCTCTTTATTACGTCGGGCCAAGAATTGGTCATGCCGGGAGAACCCCGCAACGGAGCACAGATTTATAACTCCAATGCCTACCTGTTTGCCGGTCTTTTGCGTGAATACGGTTTCGGACAAATCGGCTACATGCACGTAACGGACAAGGCGTCCGAACTGGATACGGAAATTACCCGTATTTTCTCAGCCTCTATGGAAGTCGATATAATTATCAGTACCGGCGGCGTTTCCGTCGGGCTCTTCGATTC
>NZ_JAQCUN010000344.1:0-292 GCF_027685385.1 Megasphaera sp. AF13-6AC | reverse complement strand
GGCGAGGTCTATGACGGCACGGTAAAAGAAGGTGCCGCCGTTCGTCTTATGACGGGCGGAGCCCTACCTGACGGAACGGACACCATCGTTATGCAGGAACAGGTGTCCGCTACAGCTGACGGAAAGAGTATTCACCTTAACCTGCCCCTGCAAAAGGGTGACAATGTCATTCCTATCGGTGAAGAATGTACGACAGGTGACTTAATACTAAAAGCCGGGTCTGTCCTGACTGCCGGTTCCATGTCGGCAGCTGTCGGTATCGGCCATACGGATTTAACGGTCTACAAGGACC
>NZ_JAQCUN010000343.1:325-558 GCF_027685385.1 Megasphaera sp. AF13-6AC | reverse complement strand
CCGTCACGAGTTACCGTAATGGTCGTCGTTACGCCGTCATGACCGTTAATACCGATCTTGCCGTCTTTACCGTCTTTACCCGTTACCGTAATCGTATCCGTTTCCAGGTTTTTATCGAGCTTTACATCAATGGTCGTATTACCTACGCTGTCTTGATTAATAAAGGTTTTAACGTTCTTGCCGCTGTATTCCGTATCGGCTTTAGCACCTTCGCCTTGAACCTTAACCGTCGA
>NZ_JAQCUN010000343.1:0-315 GCF_027685385.1 Megasphaera sp. AF13-6AC | reverse complement strand
TAACCGTCGATCCGAGTTTGTTCGTCTTCACGCCGCCCGAGTTGGCATCAAACTTAAGACCCTTGTCCGTCAAGCCGTCGGCCGTGTTCTTCAAGTCCGATACGTTAACGGCACTGTTCGGGTTGTTCGTATTAGCCGCGTCGAGTTTATCCAGGAACGTAGCTCCCGTCTGGTTGGAGATCGAGCTTGCTACGTTGTTCAGACGCATCGGAGCCGTCGTCGAGTTGTTGCCGTCGTTCATGGACGCAATGACATCCGACTTCGCTACCAAGTTGCCTTGGCCTTCTGCTTTATCATCGTAGAAGTTGCCGTCGT
>NZ_JAQCUN010000342.1:0-560 GCF_027685385.1 Megasphaera sp. AF13-6AC | reverse complement strand
GCCGGGGCCTTACATATACGTTTGGGCGGATATAATTCATATTTCGGCACAACATCTTTCCGTGCTTATATGGGAGATGATGATGAACCGTTGGAAGCTAAAAAAATACGACAGGCTGTTCATTTGATGTATACTGCGACTGCTTGTGCAGTCATTTTCATGTCTTGTGTTTATTGGTGGGTGTAAGTATGGGATTTTCCGTTACCGTTCCTGCCGGCTGCGGCGAATTTTTACAAGGGCGAGTAGGCAATAGAAGTGTCATTATTTCGACACCGGTCAATGCTTATGTAAAGGCTATCGTAAATGACGGCATATATGACGAGAAACTGTTGGGTAAAAAGTCGCGTCAAGCTGTACAACGGGCAGACTCTATTTGTGGAGGCAGACCTTTTGACAAGGTTCTGGAAATACAGTCGGATATCCCTAAAGGGAAGGGAATGGCATCCAGCAGTGCGGATATAGGCGCTTGTGCTCTTGCCGTTGCCCGTCATAAGGGGCGTTTTTTTTCGGATGAAGAGTTGTGCCGTTTAGCTGTTTCTATTGAGCCGACGGATCCTGTT
>NZ_JAQCUN010000341.1:0-567 GCF_027685385.1 Megasphaera sp. AF13-6AC | reverse complement strand
GGCAATTTGACCAATGCCCGGGAACTGCGTACGCGCCTTGAAGATGACGGGGCGACGTTCCAGACAACGATGGACAGCGAAGTTATCGTCAACCTCATCAGCCGTAGCAGAAAGCCGACTATTGAAGAACGAATTATTGACAGCATGACTCAAATTAAGGGGGCTTTCTCCCTTGTCTTAATGACCAACAAAAAGCTTTACGGGGCTCGTGATCCCTTGGGTTTTCGTCCTTTGTGTATCGGTCGTACGGAAACGAGCGGCTATGTCATCGCTTCGGAAACGTGTGCTCTCGATGCTATCGGGGCTACTTTTGTGCGTGACGTCAAGCCCGGTGAATTTGTCGAAATCGGAGCGGACGGCTTGAAGTCTACCATGTATGCGGAAGCGGAACGTAAACAAGTCTGTTCGTTCGAATACATTTATTTTGCCCGTCCCGACAGTATCATGGACGGACAGGATGTGTATCAGGCCCGCTTGGCTATGGGGCGGGAAATGTGGAATGAAACGCACTATGATGCGGACCTCGTCATTTCCGTTCCCGACAGCGGTACGACGGCGGCTCTCGGT
>NZ_JAQCUN010000340.1:0-568 GCF_027685385.1 Megasphaera sp. AF13-6AC | reverse complement strand
GCCGCCGTATAAATCGTCACCTATAAGGGGATGTCCCAAGTAGGCACTATGTACCCTGATTTGATGTGTTCTCCCCGTGTGAAGTGTAATGCGTATAAGACTGAAATCATCACAGACGGCCAAGCGAGTAAAATCGGAATGAGCTTCTTTTCCGTCCTCTCTGGCATTGCGTTTAATGATACTGTCCGGATCGCGCCCTATGGGCGTATGAACCGTTGCCAACATAGTCGGAAAGCGGCCTTGTGCAAGGGCCGTATACGTTCGGGCGTAAAAAAGTCTGTTTTTGTCAAAAAGGTGTTGCACATAACTTTCTTTGGCAATCAAACAAAGACCGGATGTATTACGGTCTAACCGATGTACGGGGTGGTAGTCGTGGTCATAGCCGTGTACTTTATAATAATACATGACGGCGTTGGCCAAGGTACCGAAACGCTCGGAAGACGTTTGATGCATTAACATACCCGGCGGTTTATTGACAACTATCAGATAGTCATCTTCGTAAGCAACGGATAAAGGAATGTTCTCGGCTTCAATCGTATCTTTCGGTTGCAATATTACTTCCAGCGAG
>NZ_JAQCUN010000034.1:11635-12038 GCF_027685385.1 Megasphaera sp. AF13-6AC | reverse complement strand
TGATCCGCTCCCGGGAAGGAACCGAAGGCTGTCTTAGGTACGTCTTTACCGCGCATTTCCAAATACTTGGCCTCCAAAGCCGACTGTGTGTGTGCGGAGTTATCGTCATGACCCAAGCTGAAATAGGTAAATATACCGTTTTTCGCATCATCTATAAGTCTATAGTTAACAGCCATATTCTTCTTGCGACGATTATACCAATCCTGCAAATACTCAAGAGGTACACGACTCATAATTGCAAACCAGTCAGACCGTTCTTCAGGCGTTAACGTTCCCGTATCAGCCTTATTCTGCAAGGCTGCCAACTGGTAAATATCATTGCCCGTCTGCAAATAATAGTCCGGTTCAACACCCTTTCCGCCGGCCCAAGGGCTACGCATAACCGTGCTGAAAACGTAAATAG
>NZ_JAQCUN010000034.1:0-11625 GCF_027685385.1 Megasphaera sp. AF13-6AC | reverse complement strand
GTGCTGAAAACGTAAATAGGAGTATGTCCGTACTTGCCGTGCAGGGATTCTACGTTTTTCAGTCGATTCATAATCGTATTCATATCAAGATTATGTTTACGAGAGTCAACAAGGCCGCCGTAAACAAGAGAATCGACGGATAAAACCATGGCATCCGCTTCGGATGCATGTGTTTCTACCCAATTCATTAACTCATCAGGAGAACCGTGAAAGTTGGATCCCGACAAATATTGGCGAGGCGGGGTCAACACAGTATAACCGGCATCTTCTGCTATTTTTACAGTATATGCATAATCAACAGGACGATCATCTTGCGGTACATACAAAATCGTTTTGGCATATGCAGAGGTCGACAAGCCCATTAAAACCATAGTGCAAAGAACTGCACTGAAAAACTTATTCAGTCGTTTCACAAAATCACTCCTTACTTACAGCCGAATACGTAGTTATTATACCAAAAAACTGTTACCGAACCAATAAATAGTCATGGCAACTATATTACCGACTCTTGGAGGATTTTTACAACCACTGTCCCCTTCTCTTTCTCTTCACATGCGGCATATCCAGTTTAGCTTTAATAGCCATGACACGGGACGAAACAGTTGTGAAGAATGAAATGAGTGCCGCCACGTCTACGGGCCAGTCAAAAAGCACCAGAACATAAAGCGTAACCGACCCTAAGAGAGCCGCTGTAGCATAAATATCATGTACCAATACGGACGGCACCTTACCGGCCAGAACATCGCGAATAACACCACCGCCTACAGCCGTAATTACTCCCAACGTAATAATAAGAACCCACATATCAGGATTAAAATATAACCCCGACAAAGTTCCCGTAATTGTAAAAGAGGCCAGACCGATGGTATCTCCGGCCAAATAAATATAAGCCGAATGATGCATTACTTTGGATCGAATATGGGCATCAAAGTACCGAATCATAGCCGTCGTACCCAGCATGGCGGCAATAATTAAGAAGAAATACAGACTGCTCTGCAAGGCTATCGGAGGCGTATGTCCCAACATGAGGTCACGAATAATACCGCCGCCTATAGCCGTAGAAGCGGCGAGCACAAAAATACCGAACAAATCCATCCGCTTGGATACAGCTACCAGGACTCCTGAAACGGCAAAAGCCAAGGTGCCCATAATATCAAATATATACCACCAAATAGATTCCATTCTTTTGTATAATCCTTTCACCTTTATGCATATATTTCGGTAATGTGTGAAACCATTGTCATATATTATACAAAGAATCAACCTTTATAGCAAAAAAGTCGCTTCAGTTATTTAAAATTGCAATACACCTTCAAGTCTTGTAAAATAAAAAAAATTACGCCTCGGAGGCAAGAGATGACAAAAGATGAATTTTATATGGGAAAAGCTATTGAAGAAGCGAAAAAAGCGGCAGCTATCGGCGAAATTCCTATTGGCGCCGTCATTATTTATAAGAAAAAGGCCGTTGCCCGTGCCCATAATTTAAGGGAAACTCTCCCATCCGCCACCGCCCATGCGGAAATCCTGGCCATTGAAGAAGCATGCCGGGTCTTAAACCGCTGGCGTCTGACCGACTGTACCCTGTATGTAACTGCCGAACCCTGTCCCATGTGTGCCGGAGCCGTGGTTAACAGCCGTCTCGATCGCATCGTCTACGGTTGCCCCGACCCGAAAGGCGGCGGCACACGCTCACTCTATACGATTGTAGAGGACGAACGTTTGAATCACAGAGCCGAGGTAACAGCCGGAGTCAGAGCGGCCGAGTGCGCCGACTTATTAAAGAGCTTCTTTCAAAAGCGACGGGCCGATAATACAAAAACGGTTTCGGAATAAATTCCGAAACCGTTTTTCCGTTTTGTAAAAGATTATGCCAGAATCATTTGGCCGAAATAGGTCACTAAGCCTAAGATAATAATACCGCCTATAAAGTACGGTAAGGCAATTTTCATAATTTCACTTTCCTTGCCTTCTACGGAAGCACCGACTGCCCCGATAGCAATGGCAATACTCTGCGGCGAAAGCATCTTACCTACACCGGCACCGGCAGAGTTGCACGCCGCCAACCAAGCGGCACTGGCTCCGGGAATATCCTGAGCTGCCGCCGTCTGCAAAGGCCCGAAAAGAACATTACTGTTCGTACCCGAGCCGGTAATAAACGCCCCCAGTGCACCGGCAATAGGTGCAAAAGCGGGATAAGCCGTTCCCGTCACGCTGACAAGCATTTTTGCAATACTCATAGTCATGCCGCTATAAGCCATAAGCTTAGCCGTAGCGACAACAGTAATGATCGTAAGGAAGGTAAAACGAAGGTTATAAAGCGTATCTTTCAACTTTCCGAAAATTTCACCGAAAGAAGCCCCCTGATACTTACCTCCTATAATAGCCGCCAAGAGAATCATAATACCCGGGGTAGCTACCCACATAAAGGTATACGGTTTTGCCCCTGCACCCGTATAGATGGGCACAGATGTTTTAATCGTACTGAGGGGACCGTTAATAAACGGAAAGAGCTTAGACGTAAGAATTAAGAAAACAAAAATCAAAATAAAAATCATAGCCGCTTTAACTCCGGCTCCGGACGAAACGGGTTTCGGTTCAATGTCAAGCGCATATTCGGGATTTTCCGTTTTGAAAAACTTTGCATACAAAACAACGACGCCCATAATGATAATAGACGGAACCATTACAGCCAATTCAGGACCGACTGTTGAAGATATGACATACTCGGGAACGAAAAGAGCCAACCCGGACAAGAGTGTCACGCCGAAAACGCCTTTCAACGCCTTAACGGAACCGCCGACAACGATGACTACGAAGAAGGGGCATAAAATATCAAGTATCCCGAGCTGCAACGTAATATTCGTAGCCAAGCCTATAGGATTCAAATCCGTCAAGCTGGCCAAGGTTGTAGTAGGAATCCCGATGGAACCGAAGGTCGTCGGTACCGTATTGGCAATAAGGCAAGCCAGAATGGATCGCAACGGATTATATCCCAAACCTACCATAATGCTGGCCGGAATAGCTACGGCCGTACCGAAGCCGGCCATCCCTTCCATGAAAGCTCCGAATCCCCATGCAATTAACAGAGCCAGAATACGGCTATCCTTACTGACAGTCGTAAGCATTTGCTTAATGACGTCCATACTCTTCGTATAGACAGTCAGGTTGTAGGCGAAAATAGCCGCTACAATAACCAATAAAATAGGCCATACAGCCAAGGCCACACCTTCCAAAAAGGCTGTAGCCGCATCCGTACCGGGCATTCCGAAGGCCGCCACGGCAACGACTGCCGAAATAATAACGGCAACGGGGCAGGCTTTATAACCTGGCAGTTTTAAGAACCCCAATGCCACAATGAGCCAAATAATCGGCAATAACGCTAATAATACCATGCTTACATCTCCTTTTACTAATTCTCGCAATGTTATGCATTATTCATACATAAGCTATTAAACGAAAACCGAAATTTAATATTGTTTTATTTCAACACACCTTCAATCAGGCCGTCTGTCGAAAGTATCCGTATTAGGTAAACAATACCTAATCCATATTATAGTTCAATAACCTTAATGAATAAAGCATTATACCGATTTTGGTTTGTTGATTTTCAAAGATGATAAAACATCATAATAAAACACCGCAAGCCGAAGCCTGCGGTGTTTTTCTAGCCTTCAAGATTTTTTACAAGCAGTTCATTGACCGTTGCCGGGTTGGCACGCCCTTTAGTTTCCTTCATAATCTGACCGACCAGGAAACCGATAGCCTTCTTCTTACCCGCCCGATAGTCTTCTACCGATTGCGGATTGGCTTCAATAATCTTTTGTACAATACCTTCCAACTCGCCGGTATCGCTGATTTGCACCATACCCTGCTCTTCAACGATAGCCTTGGCCGACTTACGCGAAGTCCACATTTCAGGTAAAACCTTTTTAGCAATTTTACCGGAAATAGTACCTTTCTTAATAAGTTCCAAAAGTTCCGCCAATTGTTGGGGAGAAATAGGCAAGTCCTTAGCGGATACGCCGTCTTCATTCATCTTTTTAGCCACATCGCCGAGAATCCAGTTCGACGCCGTTTTAGCATCGGCACCGGCCTCTACAACTGCTTCAAAATAATCGGCCGTAGCCTTTTCCAAGGTCAACAGGTCCGCATCGTACTCGGGAAGTCCCAACACTTCAATAAAACGAGCTCGACGTGCATCGGGCATTTCAGGAAGTTCCTTGCGCACTTCTTCAATCCAGTCTTCGGAAATTTCCAAAGGAATTAAATCCGGTTCCGGGAAGTAGCGATAATCATTCGATTCTTCTTTTACACGCTGACTGAAAGTGACACCCTTGTTTTCGTCCCATCCGCGGGTTTCTTGAACAATCTTACCGCCTTCTTCCAAAATCTGAGCCTGCCGAACAGCTTCATATTCAATACCCTTTTGCACACCCGTAAGAGAATTGATATTCTTAATTTCCGCCTTAGTCCCAAGCTTTGCTTCACCTACAGGGCGTACGGATATATTTGCATCACAACGCATACTGCCTTCTTCAAGACGGCAGTCGGATACTTCCAAATATTGAATAATAGAACGCAGTTTTTCCAGGTATGCCCGCGCCTCTTCACCACTTCGGATATCCGGTTCCGAAACGATTTCCAGCAAAGGCACTCCGGTACGGTTATAGTCAACCTGAGAATAATCGGACGTATTGATAGTCGCACCGCTATGTACGAGCTTACCTGCATCTTCTTCCATATGAATACGTGTCAAATGAATGCGGCGCTGCTGACCGTTTACTTCAATATCCACATACCCGTTCAGGCAAATAGGCATATCAAATTGCGAGGTCTGGAAGTTCTTCGGCAAGTCGGGATAGTAATAATTCTTCCGGTCGAACTTATTATGCAGCAGAATGTCACAATGCAAGGCCAAGCCGACTTTTATGGCAAAGTGCACCACTTCTTTATTCAAGACGGGTAAGCACCCGGGAAGACCTAAACATACCGGGCAAACATGAGTATTCGGGTCGCCGCCGAATTCCGTGCTGCAACCGCAAAAAATTTTCGTCTTCGTTTTTAATTCCGTATGTACTTCCAAACCGATGACGGCTTCGTATTTCATTATACTTCAACCTCCCCCATCGGTAACGGTAACTGTAAATCCGTCCGTTCCCGTTCAAATGTATAGGCTGCTCGCAATAACGTTTCTTCATCCAAAGCTTTACCGATTAGCTGCATCCCTACGGGCAAGCCGTTTTTAAAGCCGCACGGCAGACTGATAGCCGGAAGTCCCGCCAAATTAACCGTAACGGTACAAACGTCGCCTAAATACATGGCTAAAGGGTCTTCACTATTCTGACCGATCTTAAAAGCCGTGTCGGGAGCCGTAGGTGTCAAGAGAACGTCACAAGACTCGAAAGCTTTGTCATAGTCCTGACGAACCAGGGTTCTCACCTTCATAGCTCGCAAATAATAGGCGTCATAATAGCCGGCACTCAAAACATACGTCCCTAAAAGGATACGTCGTTTTACTTCGGGACCGAATCCTTCGGAACGAGTCTTAATGTACATATCGACAATATCTTTTCCAGGAACTCTCAACCCGAAACCTACGCCGTCATACCGACCCAAATTAGAGCTGGCTTCGGCCGGCGCAATAATGTAGTACGCAGCCAAACCGTACTTCATGTTCGGCATTTTGACGGAAACGACGTGAGCACCCAATTTCTTATAGGTTTCAATAGCTTCATCCAACGCCTTCCGGCAATCGGCATCAAGTCCTTCGGCAAAAAATTCTTCGGGAATCCCGATGCGCAGTCCCTTAACGTCGGCAACCAAGGCTTTTCTATAATCCTTTTGAATCTGCGGTACAGACGTGGAGTCTTTCTTGTCATAACCTGCAATTCCGTTTAAAACAATGGCGCAGTCTTCTACATCGTTTGTAAATGTACCTATCTGATCAAGAGATGACGCAAAGGCAATCAAGCCGTAACGCGAAACAAGTCCGTATGTAGGCTTTAATCCTATACGACCGCAATAAGCCGCCGGCTGTCGCACAGATCCGCCCGTGTCGGAGCCGAGAGCCCAAACAACTTCACCTGCCGCTACGGCTGCCGCCGAACCGCCCGATGAGCCGCCCGGTACATAATCTTTATTCCACGGATTGTGCGTAATTTTAAAAGCCGAATTTTCCGTCGAACTGCCCATGGCAAATTCATCCATATTCGTCTTCCCTAAGGATATGAAATCAAGGTCTTTAAGCTTTTCAATAACCGTAGCATCATAAGGCGATTTATACGATGCCAACATCTTGGATGCACACGTCGCCTGCTGACCTTTTATGCAAATATTATCTTTAATAGCTCCGGGAACACCTGCCAAATCGGCAATGTCTTCGCCTGCCGCAATTTTTTTATCTACCTGAGCCGCTACAGCCAAAGCCGCTTCCCGACTGTCGGAAAGGAAGGCTTGAATGTCGGACTCCGTCTTATCTTTTCGGTCAATATATCGCTGTGTCAATTCAACAGCGGATATCTGCCCGTTTACAAGTTTCTTATGTAACTCATGTATCGTATTGACTCCCACAATATCCCTCCTTATTCCTGAATAACTTTCGGCACTTTGAAATATCCGCCTTCGGCTTCCGGCGCATTTTGCAAAGCATCTTCGTTGGGCAGAGATTCCTGAGGTGCATCGTCACGCATAACATTACTCATGGACACGGCATGAGCCGTAGGTTCAACCTCACTGATGTCAGCCTGTTCTATGAGTTCCATGTAAGAGAGAATATCGCTCAACTGCTGTTGAACCGCTTCTACACGATCTTCTTTAATCTCTAATCGAGATAAGAGCGCGATCTTCTTAACTTCTTCCGCACTGACTTTCATACGAACACTCCTTCTTACTGATTATCGTTATTAACGGTTTATTATACCATAATTTTTACTCATTCGGGAACGTTTTATCCCTTTGAATCCAAGCAATAAACTCTTCTTCCGAAATAATGGGGGTCCCCAACGATCGTGCTTTTTCATACTTGCTTCCCGGGTCGGCTCCGGCTACGACTAACGTGGTTTTTCCCGTAACGGATCCCGTACATTTACCGCCTCCGGCAACAACGGCTTCTTCTGCTTCTTTACGAGTCATAGTCTCCAACTTACCCGTAAGAACCACTACTTCACCTCTAAAGGCCGAACCTTTTGTTTGCCGCTTTTGTGCTGTCATATCGACTCCCGCCGCCTCAAGAGCCGCCACAAGTTTACGTGCCTCATCTGTACGCATCCACGTATGAACCGATTCGGCAATACGCGGTCCGATTTCATCAATATCCGTCAATTCTTCCGTACTTGCTGTCGCCAATGCTTCGACGGAGCCGAAGTGTTCCGCCAAAATACGTGCCGCCTTAGCTCCTACAAATCGAATTCCCAAAGCAAAGAGAACTCGTGCCAGACCGACCTTCTTACTGTCTTCAACAGCTTTTAAAAGATTATCTGCAGACTTATCTGCAAACCCTTCAAGGCCGATCAAATCTTCTTTTTTCAGGTCATATATATCCGATACCCGATGAATCAGGCCCTGCTGCAAGAGCTGTGCCGTAATAGCATCGCCCAAGCCGTCTATATTCATGGCATTGCGCGATACGAAGTGTGCTACCTTCTGGCTCAAGATAGCCGGACATTCGGGATTTACGCAACGGGTTGCCGCTTCACCGTCCAGCCGTACAACTTCATGGCCGCAGCCCGGGCAGTGCGTCGGCATAACAAATACATTTTCCTGTCCTGTTCGCTCTTTCACTACGGGGCCTACAACTTCGGGAATGATTTCTCCCGCTTTTTGAATAATAACCGTATCACCGATGCGAATGTCCTTTTCTTTTATATAATCTTCATTATGTAAGGTGGCTCTCTTTACGGTCGTACCTGCCAGACGCACGGGCGTTAAGTCGGCGGCAGGCGTTAAAACCCCGGTCCGCCCTACTGTAACGGAAATCCCTTCAACCTTAGTTTTAGCTCGCTCAGGCGGAAACTTGTAAGCAATAGCCCAACGAGGGATCTTTACCGTATTTCCCAGCAATTCCTGTTGAGCAAAGGAGTTGACCTTAATAACCATACCATCTGTCGCATACGGAAGCTCATCACGGCGTTCATCCCACGAGTGAATAAAGGTAATAACATCTTCAATCGAGTCGAATACCCTATATTCCTTGTTTACATGAAAACGGAGCTTCTTCAAATCTTCCAGCAACTCTTCCTGACTGTGAATGGTCATTCCCACCGTACCGCCGATGGCATAGGCAAAGAACGACAGGTTGCGCTGTGCCGTAATCTGCGGGTTCAACTGACGTAATGACCCGGCTGCGGCATTGCGAGGATTGGCAAACGGTTCCAACTCATCTTCACTGCGCTGAATATTCAAAGCGTCAAAAGCCCTGACAGGCATGTAAACTTCGCCGCGAATTTCAATGTGAGGAGAATGGCTGTCAATCTTTAAAGGAATAGTTTTAATCGTCCGCACATTATTTGTTACATCTTCCCCTACTACTCCGTCACCGCGCGTAACGCCGCGTACAAACATGCCGTTTTCATAGATAAGGTTAATCGCCAGGCCGTCTATTTTTAATTCCACCACATACTGAGGCACTTGTTCTCCCAAATCGGAACGAACACGTCGATCAAATTCACGCAGTTCATTGTCATTAAAGACATCACCAAGACTGAGCATAGGCCTGTCGTGCGTATATTTATTGAAGCCGCCCGAAATCTTGTGGCCTACCCGCTGCGTCGGCGAGTCGGCCGTAACCCATTCGGGGTGTTCGCCTTCAATGGTTTCCAACTCACGGTATAACATATCGTAGTCATAGTCCGTAATAGTCGGCTTATCCAACGTATAGTATTGATAGCTGTAAAAATCGAGTTTCTCTCTTAGCTCCAAAAGTCTTGCATACGCCTTATCCTGTTCCATACCTTTCGTCCTTCCTACACCTTTTCCAGCGGTGCATACTTAGCAACGACTTGTCGTATTCCCTTGGACGGGAAGGAGATTTTCATTTGCATGGCGGCTCCTTCACCGATAACATCCAAAACAGTGCCTACACCCCAAACCTTATGACGCACCTTGTCGCCTGCCTTCCAATCTCCATCCACATGATGAGCTTTAGGTAACTGAGAGGTAACGGCCTTAGTCAGAATGGACACGCGTTGTTGTCCCGGCACCTGCCGTTCACCTTGAGGCATTTGTGCACGCCGTCTGTACTCTTCCATCAATTCTTCCGGAATTTCATTTAAAAACCGACTGGGCAAGTAAGCGCTCACGCGTCCGTACATAGTACGAGTTGACGCATTGGTTACATACAAATACCGTTCGGCTCGTGTAATACCTACATAGGCCAAACGACGTTCTTCTTCTATTTGTGCACTGTCCATTAAAGTACGACTGTGCGGAAACAGGCCTTCATCAAGGCCGGCTAAAAAAACGACGGGAAATTCCAAGCCCTTAGCGGCATGCAAAGTCATTAAGGTAACCTTTGAGTCGGAACCTTCAAACTCGTCCACATCGCTTACAAGAGCTACATTTTCCAGAAAATCCTGTAAGTTTCCCTCCGGATTGTCACGCATATATTCTTGAGCCGCATTAATCAGCTGTCCCACATTTTCCTTACGACTTTCGCCTTGAGGATCCTGAGCCGCTTCTTTATCAAGCATATCCCCGTATCCCGTCTCCTTAACCACGCTTTCTATGAGAGTAGGCACGTCCGTCTTGCTCACTTCTCCTAAAAGAGAAAAAATCAGGACCGAAAAGTCTTCCAGTGCGGTCTTTACCCGTTTGGTCACAGGTAATTCGTCCGTTGTCGACAAAGCATCAAACAAGGATATGCCGTTTTCTTCCGCATAATCCGTCAAATGTTCGATAGACGTGGCTCCGATGCTGCGTTTGGGCACGTTTAAAATACGTACGAGGCTGAGGCTGTCCTCAGGATTATAAAGAACGCGTAAATAGGCAATTACATCCTTTATTTCCTTGCGGTCATAGAATTTGGTACCGCCGACCATCGTATACGGAATGCCGTAGCGCATAAGCTTTTCTTCCAAGACACGCGATTGTGAGTTCGTCCGGAATAAAATGGCCATGTGCCCGTACGGTTCGTTTTCAATAGAATGTCGATTATAAATGACTCCGGCAATATAATCAGCTTCATCGTGTTCTGTCTGTGCGTGATAATGAACGATTTTATGCCCCTGCGGATTTTCCGTCCACAAAGCTTTTTTCAATCTTGCTTCGTTATTATCGATGACGGCATTGGCCGCCTGCAAGACCGTTTTCGTCGACCGATAGTTTTGCTCAAGTTTTACATTCGTTCCGTCTGGATAATCACGCATAAAATCCATAATATTCTGAATATTCGCACCGCGCCATGCATAAATACTCTGATCCGCATCACCGACGACACAAATATTTCGCCATTTGGCCGCCAATATTTGTGTCAACAAATATTGGGCCTTATTGGTATCCTGATATTCATCCACCAGAATATAGCGGAATCGTTCCTGATACTTCTCCCGAATATCCTGCCGCTCCTGCAATAGTTTGACAGCCAGCAATAACAAGTCGTCAAAATCGACGGCATTATTATCCTTCAACTTTTTTTCATAAAGCGTATACGCTTCGGAAACTTTCAGTGTATAAAAGTCGTCGGCCGATTTGGCGAACTCATCAGCTCTAAGCAAAGCGTTCTTGGCAGATGATACGGTACCCAAAACGGTACGCGGCGGAAATTGTTTGTCATCCAAATTCAGCTCTTTTAAGCACGACTTCATCAGTGTCACCTGATCTGACGAATCATATATAGTGAAGTTCTTTGTATAGCCTAAAAATCCGTCTATTTCAAAACGCAACAGCTTGGCACAAAAGGAGTGAAACGTACTGAGCCAAATACGTTCAGCCGCTACGCCCACCAGGTTTTGTACACGCTCACGCATTTCTTTGGCCGCCTTATTGGTAAAGGTTATGGCCAATATACGATACGGATCCGTCCCGATTTCCAACAAGCGGGCAATACGGCACGTAAGCACCTTGGTCTTGCCCGAACCGGCTCCGGCCGTAACCGATAGCGGACCTTCCGTATGCATAACCGCTTCCAGCTGCCGTTCATTCAGTGTGTCATAAATAGGGTTCATAACTGTCCTTTTCCTCATACAGTGGAAAAGGCCCACACCGTCATGATGCGGGCCTTACCGTGTTTACATATTACAGGGCCGATAAAATTTGCGGAATTACCTGTTTCTTACGGCTCATGACACCGGGCAGGTATACTTCACTGCTCAATACGTCTTTTTCAAAAGCCTTGCTGACAACGCCGTCCATATTTCCGGCATAAATCAGATTTGTCGCTTCATCGATAATGCTCGTAATCATTAAGAATGCCGCAATGTAGTCGTTATCGGCACGCAATTTTTCCAAAGCATTAATCAGGACCTGCTTCTGATCCAGTAAGTCCGTCGTATCCATAACCTGAACCTGTGCGACCGTAAAGGTCTTACCGTTACCGTTAAATTCCTTCATATCGTTGCGAACGATTTCGTCAGGCGTCAAGTCCGATACATTGGCACCGGCCTTCAACATTTCCATACCGTATTTTTCAAT
>NZ_JAQCUN010000339.1:366-572 GCF_027685385.1 Megasphaera sp. AF13-6AC | reverse complement strand
GCGTATCTTCGTTAAACCACATGCCGATAGTAACAAGGACGAGGAAGGCAATACAAAACCAGTTCGCATAGGGGTACAGGGGAGACTTAAACTTATGGGCATCCATTGCCTCTTTACCCCAGTAAGCACGAAATCTCTTCTGCGAATAGGCCAGAACAAACCAGGCTATCATACCGGGAAATACGGAAGCACTGTATAGGTACAGA
>NZ_JAQCUN010000339.1:0-356 GCF_027685385.1 Megasphaera sp. AF13-6AC | reverse complement strand
GTATAGGTACAGAAACAGCTTTGAATCAGGAATCAGGTAGTTCAAAATAACGCCGAAAATCAAAAATCCTATAGTGACACCGACACCCACGCGAGGCACTCCGGACTTGGAAAGTCGTATGAAAATTTTCGGTGCCTGACCGTTTTTTGCCAACGTATATAGCATACGGCCGGAACTGTACAAGCCGGAATTGCATCCAGACAGAGCTGCCGTAAGGACTACAAAGTTGATCAGGCCGGCTGCAGCCGTAATTCCCACCTTACCGAAAGTCATAACAAAGGGGCTTCCTATAAAACTTACCTGATTCCAAGGATAAATACAGAGAATGATAAAAATGGAACCGATATAAAAGATAA
>NZ_JAQCUN010000338.1:0-576 GCF_027685385.1 Megasphaera sp. AF13-6AC | reverse complement strand
TCAGGTTCCGTGCCTTCGCTTCGTACCGAGGAAGCCACTCCTTTGGGAGCTTGCGGAACGGTTTGTTCTTCAACAAGCGTATTCCATTCGCCGCACTGCGGGCAGCGCCCCAACCATCGGGTTGAAACGCTGCCGCAATTGTTGCAGACGAAACGGGTCTTTATTTTCGCCATATCGACTCCTTATATCATCTGAAAATCAAGCTCTTTTCCGTCCTTACTGTCAATGCATACCTTCATTCCTTCTTTTAAAGTCCCTTCCAGCATGTATTCGGACAGCCTGTCTTCGACGAGCTTTTGCAAGGCACGCCGTAAAGGACGTGCCCCGTATGCAAAGTCGGTTCCTTCTCCGACAAGGACATCCGTCGCCTTTTCCGTCACGTCTACGAATATCCCCTTTTCTTTTACCTTATCTTCCAAAGTGTGAATCATGAGGCGAACAATATGACGTAAATCGTCTTTGGCTAACGGTTTGAAGATCAGAATTTCATCCAATCGGTTGAGAAACTCGGGTTTAAAGAACCTGCGAACATCCGTCATAATATCTTTCTTTACGCCTTCAAAGGCATGGAGCCTG
>NZ_JAQCUN010000337.1:0-578 GCF_027685385.1 Megasphaera sp. AF13-6AC | reverse complement strand
TACGGTATCGATACATCGGTTCGCAAGGAACTCATTGCATCCGACTTGTCGGTTGAAGAGATTCGCAAGTATATAGGCGTCGATAAGTTACACTTTATTTCCTTTGACGGCTTGGCCAAGGCTATGCCCGAAATTCCGAAGGAAAATATGTGTCTGGCTTGCTTTAATAACGATTATCCCACGGAAATTCCCGCCAATGAGGAAGGAGAAAAATATGCACTCGAAGGAAAATGCTAAGGAAAGTTTGACCTATGCCGCAGCCGGAGTTGACATCGATGCCGGTAATAAAGCGGTTGAATTGATGAAGGGTTCGGTCAAGGCTACATACAGACCGGAAGTGCTGGGGGATTTAGGCGGTTTCGGCGGCCTCTTCTCCTTAATGAACAGTTCCGTAAAGAATCCCGTTCTCGTCAGCGGTACGGACGGAGTAGGTACGAAACTGCGCCTGGCTATTATGATGGATAAGCACGATACGGTCGGTCAGGACTGTGTAGCCATGTCTATTAACGACATTCTGGTCCAAGGTGCGGAACCTCTCTTTTTCCTCGATTATATTGCCGTAGGTAAGCTCAATCCCG
>NZ_JAQCUN010000336.1:360-582 GCF_027685385.1 Megasphaera sp. AF13-6AC | reverse complement strand
TTCCTCCAATGCGATTAAAATTAGCCTTTTTCGCTGATAACTTTTTCCGCTACATTCTTAGGAACTTCTTCGTAGTGGTCGAAAGTCATTGTATAAACACCGCGACCCTGCGTCTTGGAACGCAAGTCCGTTGCATAACCGAACATTTCAGCCAAGGGTACGAACGCATTAATGTGTTCCGCACCGCTGCGCATTTCCATTCCGTCTACACGACCGCGGCGA
>NZ_JAQCUN010000336.1:0-350 GCF_027685385.1 Megasphaera sp. AF13-6AC | reverse complement strand
TCTACACGACCGCGGCGAGAGTTTAAGTCGCCGATAACATCGCCCATGTAATCTTCGGGGACAACGACTTCAACCTTAACATACGGTTCGAGAAGTACGGGATCCGCTTTACGCGCACCTTCTTTGAAGCCCATAGAACCGGCAATCTTGAAGGCCATTTCCGAAGAGTCGACATCATGGTACGAACCGTCGAAAACGACAACCTTAATATCTACCATCGGGAAGCCTGCAAGAACACCCGTTTCCATCGCTTCTTTTACACCGGCTTCGACAGATCCGATATATTCACGAGGAATAGCGCCGCCGACAATCTTGTTTTCAAACTCGAAGCCCGCACCCGGTTCCTGAGG
>NZ_JAQCUN010000335.1:312-583 GCF_027685385.1 Megasphaera sp. AF13-6AC | reverse complement strand
CACGACCGGCGATATATCCGCCTGTCGGAGCCAAACCGCCACCGGGATTCTTAATGAGCGAGCCGGCAATAATGTGTGCTCCCGCCTCAAGCGGTTCTTCTTCTGCCGCAAATTCACCGTAACAATTGTCGACAAAGCAAATAGTCTGAGGACTTACTTCGCGCACAATCTCTAAAATCTTGCGAATATCTTCTATGCGTAAAGACGGCCGAGAGCTGTAACCTCGCGAACGTTGTAAAAGCACCATTGTGGGCTTACGTTCGGACACGAC
>NZ_JAQCUN010000335.1:0-302 GCF_027685385.1 Megasphaera sp. AF13-6AC | reverse complement strand
GCTTACGTTCGGACACGACTCGACGAATCCCTTCTAAATCATAGGTATTATCCTTCAAGGGTACCTCTTCATACTGTACGCCTTTGGTTTTTAAAGAATTGCGACTGTCTCTGGCATAGCCGATGACTCCCTGCATCGTATCGTAAGGAGCCCCGATTAAAGAAACAAGCAGGTCTCCTTTTTCCAAGAGAGCGCATAACACCGTAGCCAAGGCATGAGTTCCCGATACAAAATGAGGCCTGACAATAGCCTTTTCGGCCTTAAATACTCCGGCATACACTTCGTCAAGCTTTTCCCGACCT
>NZ_JAQCUN010000334.1:336-583 GCF_027685385.1 Megasphaera sp. AF13-6AC | reverse complement strand
GTAGCCGTTAATACGTATAAAATTATAGCGGAAGACACGATTGTTCCCGCTGAGTACAGCGGTGTCGTAGCGGCAACGGATAAGGTACCCGTTATGCCGAAGGTGTCCGGTCGCGTTTTGGAAAAATACGTACAGGGCGGTCAAGCCGTTGCGGAAGGACAACCGTTGTTTCGATTGGACAGCCGTTCCTATCAGGCGGCTTTAAATGCGGCAAAGGCCGGTCAGGCACAGGCTGCGGCAAATCTTG
>NZ_JAQCUN010000334.1:0-326 GCF_027685385.1 Megasphaera sp. AF13-6AC | reverse complement strand
CTTGCCAACCAGGAACTTAACTTGCGTCGTTACCAGACTTTGGCTGATGAAGATGCTATTGCCATGCAGACCGTGACGGATCAGGAAGCTGCTACGGCCCAACAAAATGCCGTGTTGCAGGCTCAAGAAGCACAGGTAGCGGCGGCACAGGATAATATGGACGATACTATTGTGTATGCTCCTTTCAGCGGGACGCTGAACGTTGACGATGTACCGATCGGTACCTTCGCGACAGCCGGAGGCACGGCTTTAGTCACTATTTCATCCAATAATCCCGTATTCGTCGATTTTACAATCAGTGAAGCCGAATACTTGGAAATGGTCAA
>NZ_JAQCUN010000333.1:0-585 GCF_027685385.1 Megasphaera sp. AF13-6AC | reverse complement strand
GCTTTGCTTCTTCTCCGACGCGCAACAAAGCACCCGCTTCCTGTATGTAGCGGCCGCACCCGAACTTATATGCTTCTTCCATTTTATTTCCCCCCCATAATGCTTACAGCTCTACATTATTTTCTCAGAGCTTCATTTACAGTACGTGATTATTATAACAATGTTTTACTGAAATTTCTACTCTGCACGATTCTTTAAATCCTGCTCTACCGCTAGTGCGGCCGCTCCGATAGCCCCTGCATAGCGGGCCTTGGCATCGGAATGAACGGTTCTGCCGAAAGATTCGCTCAAAAGTTCCAGAAAATATACGTCTTCACATAAGCCCCCGGTTAAAAAGATAGGTCCTTCTTGTTCCGACAGCTTGGCATATTCCTGACGGACCTTTTTTACGACGGACTGCAACACTCCCCAGGCTATGTTCGCCTTTGACGTTCCTTGACCGATTAAAGAAACGATCTCCGACTCGGCAAAAACCGTGCACATGGCACTGATTTGAAGCTTTTCCGTACGTTCCCTGGCAATTTGATCAAGTTCCGCCAAAGATACACCCAAGCGATTGGCCATGATTTCCAAGAATTTGCCGGT
>NZ_JAQCUN010000332.1:323-590 GCF_027685385.1 Megasphaera sp. AF13-6AC | reverse complement strand
GGGGCCGGATCTGATTTTCCCCGTAATATTACGGCACCTGCTTTACGCGGGGTCGACCCTCTGGAATACTTCGATATTACGGAATTGGTTAAAGAGGCGGCCGACTATTTGTTGAGTTTTATCGGCGTAGTCGAGTTGCCGCGCAAATTAAAGGTATCCTTTAATAATACGGGTACCAATGCTCCGCATACGACAGTTCGCGACCTCGGATTTGTCGGACGACCTGACGGGCTGTTCGATATATATGCCGCCGGAGGCTTGGGGCCG
>NZ_JAQCUN010000332.1:0-313 GCF_027685385.1 Megasphaera sp. AF13-6AC | reverse complement strand
GAGGCTTGGGGCCGAATCCCCGTTTGGGAGTTTTAATCGAAAGCGGAGTCTGTCGAGAACGCGTACTTTATTATATTCATGCTATGTACATGCTTTTCTCGGAAACGGGAGATTATAAAAACAGGGCTCGTAATCGCACCCGCTATTTCCAAACTACTCTCGGTGCGGATGAATTCAGAAAACTCTTTCACACATATATGGAGAAGGCAAGTTCTCTCGACCTTACGGTGAAATCGAAGGAAAAAGAAGTGGGGAAAAACGGTTGTAGCGGAGATATAATCCATCCCTGTGTACACCGTCAAAAGCAGGAAGG
>NZ_JAQCUN010000331.1:341-594 GCF_027685385.1 Megasphaera sp. AF13-6AC | reverse complement strand
TTCCGATGTAACCGGTCAAATCCGCTTATTCGATACGGATTTGCACTTAAATGATGTGTACGCTAAGGTAAACGATCAGGCCGTCGCGATTTCCGGTCTTGTTAAGATTAACGGTAACGTGCCCGTTTTTGACCTGAAAGTCGATGCGGATCGGGTAGATATGGGAGCTCTGACTGTAGGGCGAGATGTGGATGTAAGCGGGACGGCCGGCTATCACGGTCGCCTTTGGGGGACTCCCTCCGACTTGGGTCTT
>NZ_JAQCUN010000331.1:0-331 GCF_027685385.1 Megasphaera sp. AF13-6AC | reverse complement strand
CCGACTTGGGTCTTGAAGGAAAGGTGATTCTGAATAATGTAACGTACAGCGGCTTTACTGTCGATTCGGCTAAGGCTGATGTGTCTTACATTCATCATGTGGCTACCCTTCAATCCCTTGAGGCGAACTTATACGGCGGCACTTTGCAGGCTGACGGTCGTTGGAATAGCGAATCCGGCGATATAGGAGCTACGCTACACGCCGACTCCGTCTCCGTAGGTGATATGCCAGGCGTTCCGGTCGGTTTGGGAGCTATTATAAGCGGTGATTTCATTGTCGGCGGTAATACGAATGATTTGAATAATGTGGTTGTTCAGGGCAAGGCGCAGGG
>NZ_JAQCUN010000330.1:262-595 GCF_027685385.1 Megasphaera sp. AF13-6AC | reverse complement strand
TACTGTGTTCTTCAGCCGTTACGACCTTCCCCGTCTTTTTCGCCGAGGCGATCACCGTTTCTTCATCCAAAGGCTTAATGGTATGCACATTAATAACTTCCGCCTGTATCCCCTGCTTTGCCAACGTTTCGGCTGCGTCCAAGGCCTTAGCCGTCATAATGCCCGTTGCAAAGATGCTTACATCCGATCCTTGGCGTAATACTTCCGCCTTTCCCCATTCAAAGTGATACGAATCGTCATGTATATCTTTCGTTTCGGCACGACCTAGGCGAATGTAAACAGGTCCCTGATAGTCAATAGCCGCCAATACGGCCGCTTCCGCTTCCTTAGCAT
>NZ_JAQCUN010000330.1:0-252 GCF_027685385.1 Megasphaera sp. AF13-6AC | reverse complement strand
TCCGCTTCCTTAGCATCAGCAGGATTAATAACCGTCATATTCGGCAGAGTACGCATGAGCGAAATATCTTCAATAGCCTGATGACTGCCGCCATCGGCCCCGACCGTAAGGCCTGCGTGAGTTGCGCAAATTTTGACATTCAACTTCGGGTAGCAAACAGAGTTGCGGACCTGTTCGAAAGCCCTGCCTGTTGCAAAGACGGCAAAGGTGCTGGCCAAGGGAATTTTTCCCGCAGCGGCGAAACCGGCGGCC
>NZ_JAQCUN010000033.1:0-12124 GCF_027685385.1 Megasphaera sp. AF13-6AC | reverse complement strand
GCTTTTACGGCGTCGATTCATTTTGATCGGCGTATGTATGCCGAAGATATTTGCGGCAGTATCGTACACGCTGAAATGTTGGCAAAGGAAAACATTATTACACAGACTGACAAGAAGGATATTATTGAAGGGTTAAAAAAAATATACCGCCTTATTGAAAAAGATGAATTCGAGTTTTCCGATGCGGCTGAAGATATTCATATGAGCGTTGAACAGAAATTGACGGATATGATCGGTGAAGGCGGGAAGCGTTTGCATACGGGACGATCTCGTAATGACCAGGTGGCCTTGGACACGCATTTATATGTGCGTAAGGCCGTTACCCGGACGGGGAAGCTTCTGTTGCGCCTACAGAATTCTTTGTTGGAAGCGGCGAAGCGGTATGAAGATGTTATTATGCCCGGCTATACCCATTTGCAGAGAGCGCAGCCCATTTTGTTCAGTCACCATATGATGGCTTATTTTGCCATGCTGTCCCGTGATTTTAAATATCTATCCCTGACCAGAGACTTGGCTGACATGATGCCCTTGGGTGCCGGGGCCTTAGCGGGTACGACATGGCCTTTAGATCAGGCTTATGTGGCAAAGCGACTGAAATTTACGACATTATATGAAAACAGCCTCGATGCTGTGAGCGACAGAGACTACATTATTGCTTTTTTGGAATTTGGCGCTCAAGTAATGATGCACCTAAGTCGTCTTTCTGAAGAGTACGTTCTCTGGTCATCGGCAGAATTCGCCTTCATTGAACTGGATGATTCTCATTGCACAGGGTCGTCTATTATGCCGCAAAAGAAAAATCCCGATATTTGTGAACTTGTCCGCGGTAAAACAGGGCGGTTCTACGGTCATCTCATGGCCCTCCTCACTGTTATGAAAGGTCTTCCTTTAGCTTATAATAAGGATATGCAGGAAGATAAAGAAGGATTGTTCGACGCTGTCGATAATTTACACTTCGCACTGTCTGTATATGCCGATATGATCGATAAGATGATCGTCTGCAAAGATCGCATGCGGGCTGTATTGGAAGGCGATTTTTCAGATGCGACGGATATGGCCGACTACCTTGTCCGTCAAGGACTTCCTTTCAGAGAAGCTCATGCCGTCACGGGCCATGCCGTCAGGTATTGTATTGAACACGGTAAGGTCTTAAAGGACTTAAGTCTTGATGAATTGCGGACATGGAGTCCCGTTTTTTCAGACGATGTTTACGAAGCTTTACAAATCGAGTCCTGCGTAAGAGGACGCAAAACGTATAGCGGTACGGCTCCCGAATCGGTTGCTCGACAATGTGCGGACGGTGAAAGGCTTTTAAGATCGGAAGAAGCACAAATCTCGGCTTGGGAAGATATGGATCGTCATGTATATGCCATTTTGAAATAGAAAAAATCCCTTTTTTTTACTACGAAATATGGATAACTTGTTGCAATAGAAAAAATCCATGTTATAATAGGGTTGTAGTTAATTAATAACGATAATTTATTAGTAATCACAGGAGGGAATAACAATGGATAAATACGAATGCACAGTATGCGGTTACATTTTCGACGAAGCTGAAGGCGATCCGGATAACGGCGTAGCTGCAGGCACGAAATGGGATGATGTTCCGGCTGACTGGGTATGTCCTTTGTGCGGTGCTGCAAAAGACGCATTCCAGAAAATGTAAGACTTTAAAATACCGTCACGAAAGTGACGGTATTTTTTTGCCCTTTTGCACGAGTCGGGTAGAACCTGTTATGATAGGGTTATAAATTTTTCGGGCAGGAGAGTGAGTAACTATGACATATGAAGAAATACGTGCCGCCGCTAAGGCTAAAATGAAGGGGTGTCGTGTCTGTTCTCAATGCGACGGTCGCGGTTGTATCAGTTATATACCGGGGTTCGGGGGATTGCGACGCAGTCGTTCGTTTTTGCGTAATATAGCGGCACTGAATGAATACGGGTTGATTATGAACAGTCTGAGGGGCATAGCAGAACCGTCGACGGAAACGGAGTTTTTCGGACAAAAACTGTCCATGCCCGTCATGGTAGCCCCTATCGGAGCCATTACCCTGAATTGCAAGGTAGAAGGCGAACCGGAACAAGTCGAAAAAGAGTATGACCTTGCTGTAGCGGCCGGAGCGGCTACAGCGGGAACATTAGCTTTTTGCGGAGATGGCGGAGCTCCTTATATGTATGAAGGAACCTTGGCGGCTTCAGCTGCCTGTCCCGGGCGAGTGATTCCGACGATTAAACCGCGGGAAGACGACAAGATTATTGAAAAAATTGCTCTGGGTGAAGCGGCAGGGGCTCCGGCGACAGCTTGTGATATAGATGCGGCAACATTGGTTAATATGAGGCTTCTCGGCCAACCGGTAGGACCTAAAAATGAAGCGAGTATTCGTCGTATTTGTAAGGAATCCCCCTTGCCCTTTATCGTCAAAGGAATTATGTCTGCTGAAGAGGCAAGAATTTGCGCCGATGCGGGAGCGGGTGCTATTGTTGTGAGCAACCATGGTGGACGTATTCTCGATGATATGGCCGGTACGGCCGATGTCCTACCGGAAATTGCCGCTGAAATTAAGGGGGACATACCTGTTTTTGTTGACGGCGGTATTCGTTCGGGTGAAGATGTACTCAAGATGTTGGCTCTAGGGGCCGATGCCGTCCTTATAGGCAGACCGGTAGCCGTGGCGGCCGTAGGCGGAGGCGCTGAAGGCGTAGCCCTGTATTTGGATAAAATTCGCAAAGAACTCATAGATGCTATGGTCATTACGGGAACGGCGGATGTACGCCGTGTAGATGCATCATGCCTTAAAAAAATAGTATCCTGACAAGAATAAAGCAAAGCCCCTTGCAGATTATCTTCCGGTAAACTGCAAGGGGCTTTGTGTGTAGTTTATTTTGAGTCTATATGCTCTTCACGCGTTAAGTTTACATCTTTCAAGGGGATAAGACCGGTTTTGTGCTTGAACTTATGATAGAAGAAAACGGCTAAGAATACAGGAATACCTATGTAAGCAACACTGGCGCCGTACCAGTCGATTTCAGGTCCGGTGAAGGCCGAATAATTCTGGCCCGCCGTAACGATAATACAGAGAATAAGGGCCAAAATCGGTCCGAAAGGAAATAAAGACGCCTTGTAAGGCAGGGCGGACAAGTCCTTATTTTGAGCCTTAAAAGCACGGCGGAAACGATAGTGACAAATAGCAATACCTATCCAAGTAATAAACCCGGCCATGCCGCTGATATTGACAAGCCAGTCGTAGGCCTTTCCTTCACCGATAAGAGAAGTGAGGAAGGCGGCGAGACCGAAGATAGCCGTAGCAAAGAGGGCATTGGTAGGTACGCCGCGTTTGTTGAGCTTTAAGAATATTTTCGGAGCCTGCCCCGTCTTGGCCATAGCGTAGAGCATACGCGTCGACACGTACAGGCCGGAGTTGCCTGCCGAAAGAACGGCTGTAAGAATAACGGCGTTCATGACGGAAGCAGCGGCGACGAGGCCGAAGCGTTCGAAGACAAGAGTGAAAGGACTGATGGAAATATTTTCCACATCCGTGTTTAAAAGGTTCGGATCCGTATAAGGAATAAGGAAGCCGATAACGACGAAGGCACCTAAATAGAAGAGGAGAATTCGCCAGAAAATGGAATGGACGGCTTTGGGAATATTTTTTTCAGGGTCTTCACTTTCACCGGCTGCAATGCCGATCATTTCCGTTCCCTGGAAGGAGAAGCCGGCAACCATAAAAATACCGAGCACGGCAGCACCGCCGCCTACAAAAGGAGCTTCTCCGACAGTCCAGTTCGTAAAGCCGGGTGCTTCACCGCCTACGCCGAGGATGAGTAAGGTACCGACGACGAGAAAGATAATAACCGTAATGACTTTGATGCTGGAGAAAATAAATTCGCTTTCACCGTAAGAACGGGTCGATAAATAGTTGAGGATAAAGAGGATGACCAGGAAAATACCGCTCCATACGGAAGCCGGTACATCGGGGAACCAGTATTTCATAATGAGTGCCCCCGCTACGAGTTCGGCAGCCAGTGTTATGGCCCAGTTAAACCAGTAATTCCAACCCAGTGCAAAGCCTAAGGACTTATCGACATAACGGTTGGCATATGTTTCAAAGGACCCGCTGACAGGCAGATAAGCCGCCATTTCACCGAGACTGGTCATGAGAAAGTACACCATAACGCCGATGAAGGCGTAGGCCAACAAGGCCCCGCCGGGACCGGCTGTACTGACCGTTTCCCCACCGGCAACAAAAAGACCCGTACCGATGGCACCGCCGATGGCGATCATGTTCATGTGACGAGCCTTCAGGCTTCGTCGTAACTCTTGCTTTTCTTCTGACATGTGAGAAATCACAACCTTCTGTATAAGATATAATAAATTCATAAATAATACATAATATTATAACGAAAGAGAAAGGCTCTGACAATTACTTAAAGACTGTAAATGTGTAATAAATATGTTGCATCTGAAGAAACGGCGTTGTACGCATAAATGAAAGTCCCCTGTTAACCGTGGTTTTCCCTTATAAAGTGCGGTATAATGGAAAAAATATACTGTTTTTCAACAAAAGGAATGAATGATATGAACCTTATGGACAGTCGTCAGCAGATCGATGAAATTGACAAACAAATAACGGTTTTGTTGGAAGAACGAATGAAAGTCGTGGCCGCTGTGGCAGCCTATAAGAAAGCTCACCGTATGCCCGTACTCGATGCAACCAGAGAAGCTGCCGTGCTGGATAAAGTAGCCGTCTTTACTTCGGATAAGCTGCTGGTTCCTTATATTAAGCGTATCTATCAGGCCTTAATGGATGAAAGCAAAGCCTATGAAGCCGATGAAATGAAGAGGAACGGATAATGGTTGAAGGAGAAGTAATTTCAGGGACAGTGGAACGCCTGCTTTTTGAAGCACCCGACTCGGATTACCTAGTCTTTCGCATTCGCCGGGATGACGGGGCCTTGTTGACCGTAACGGGAAACGGGTTGAAGCCCTTGCAGGGGGACCGTCTGGAGATACGAGGTCACGGAACAATCCATAAAAAATACGGAGCTCAGTTTGCCGCTTCTTCGTGGAAGCGGCTTTTGCCGGATACGGCGGAAGGTATTGAAAATTTTCTTGCCTCCGGGGCTGTCGACGGTATCGGTCCGGCTTTGGCCAAACGGCTCGTCGCCGCTTTCGGGGCGGAAACGATGAAAATCATGATGAATGAGCCCGAGCGCCTTAAGGAAGTTGAAGGAATAGGGCCGAAAAAATTGACGGCTCTTACAGAGTCTTTGCAGGCGGAAAAAGACGTTAACGAGTTGGCACTTTTATTGGAAACTCACTACATTTCAGGTCGTTATGCCAAACGCTTGTTAGCGGAATACGGTGATGAGGCGGCCTATGTGCTTGAACACGAACCTTACAGAATGATTCGTGATATTGACGGTATCGGGTTTAATACGGCCGATCGAATCGCATTGGCTTTCGGAACGGATCCGACGGGAACGGAACGGTTGTCGGCAGGCATCGAGTATGTATTACAGGAAATGACGTCGAACGGACATGTATGCCTGCCTGACGATGAATTGGTTGAAAAGGCGGCGAATGTTTTGAAAGCCGAACCCGTACATATTCGCGATGTATTAAATGAAACTTTGATAACCGGACATCTTGTAGCTGAGGATTGCAGCGGTCTGACCTATATATATACGGTTGATGCTTATGAGAGGGAGCTGCGTGTTGCCGACGATATTCGTAATCTGGCGGCTAAGACATCGTTAAAGACTCATGTCAATATAAACGAGTTTATAGATCGGTGGCAGACGGAACGGGAATTTACGCTGGCAGACAAGCAAAGAGAGGCGGTCGAGAGATCTTTGGACTCGGGACTGACCGTGATTACCGGCGGTCCCGGTACAGGTAAGACGACAGTTGTAAAGGCCATTATCGCCCTGGCTGAGCAGGAAGGACTGAATATTTTGCTGTGTGCACCTACGGGTCGAGCAGCTAAACGACTGGCCGAAACGACTCAGCGTAAAGCCAAGACTATTCATCGGCTTTTAGGACCTGCCGGATATGTAGGGGCACATCCCTTATTCGATCATAATCGAGACAATCCTCTGGAGGGCGATTTAATTATTGTTGATGAAGTTTCCATGCTCGATTTGGAATTGACAGACTGCCTTTTGGAAGCCTTGCCCGGCCATTGCCGGTGTATCCTTGTAGGCGATGCGGATCAGTTGGCTTCTGTCGGTGCCGGTGCGGTTTTGCATGATATTATTCGGTCGGAAACAGTACCTGTCGTACGTTTGGAAACTATTTTTCGGCAGCAGGAAGGCGGCCTTATTGTCACCAATGCGCACCGCATTAATCACGGTGGTATGCCGGTTGTGGACAAAGAAGGAGAATTTTGTTTTATAGAGACGAATGATGAGGACAAAAGCGCTCATCTTGTTGCCGACCTATACGAGAAAGAAGTGATGTCTACGGGCGGGGACATTTTTTCAGTTCAGGTTCTGTCACCTATGTACAGGAATGCATGCGGCGTCGATGCTCTGAATCAATTGATTCAGAAACAAGTAAATGGCGCTGATGACGCAAAGGCGGAGTTGAAAAACGGCAATATACTTTTTCGTACAGGCGATAAGGTTATGCAAAAACAGAATGATTATGAAAAGGGCGTGTTTAACGGGGATATGGGAACCGTCTTTGCGCTCGGTAATGACAACATGCATGTACGCTATCCAGAGCAGGATATACGCTATAAGGGAAATGACTTGGGAGAAATATCTCTGGCTTATGCCGTAACGGTCCATAAAAGTCAAGGGAGTGAATATGATACGGTCATTATTGTTCTCGTAAACAGTCATTCCATTATGTTGCAGCGAAACCTTTTGTACACGGCCGTTACACGTGCCAAGAAGAAGGTAATCCTTGTAGGCACAAAGGCGGCACTGCAACGAGCTGTAAGAGCTACCGATAAAAGTAAGCGGTATACCTTATTGGCTCAACGATTGAAAAGAGATGAAATATGCTGAGTCGTGGGGGGAAGTTTTTAAAAAATATTCTCTTTCCGCCTGCTTGTCCCGGCTGTGGGTGCTATGTCTCGACTGAAGCCGAGTGGTGTGAAGATTGCCGAAGAAATTTACTGCATCCCCGCTTTTTGGATGACAGCAGACGAAACAGACTGGACGGTTGCTATGCCCTATGTGATTATTCGGGGCCCGTACAACGAGCTTTAACGCACCTTAAGTATAAGAGAAAACGACAGTACGGTCGTGCTTTCTCGGATCTGCTGGGAGCCTTTCCCTTCACCCGGCGATTGGAGATGTATGATGCCGTTGTGCCTGTGCCGCTTTACCCTTTGAAGGAAAGGGAAAGAGGCTTTAACCAAAACGATATTCTCTTCCGTTCGTGGGCCCAAAGACACGGTTACATGTGGCTACCTGCGTTACAACGCATTCGGCCGACCGGTTCGCAGGTCGGCTTGGTACGTAAAGAGCGACAGAGCAATTTGAAAGCGGCCTTTGCTGTGGTTGACGGTAAGACCGTGAAGGATTGTCGCCTGTTACTGGTTGATGATGTATATACGACGGGAGCGACTTTACAGGCCTGTGCCGCCGCTTTAAAACAAAACGGTGCCGTTGAAGTGACCGGACTTGTTATAGCTTCGTCGCGCAACTGAAAACCCCTTCTTTACAAATTGTAAAGAAGGGGTTTCATTATTTGTTTATTTTCCCAATGTATCGATAAAGGCTTTTACAATTTCCGGATCGAAGAGAAGCCCCGAAGCGGAGAACAGTTCACGTACGGCCTGTTGCTTCGTCTTAGCCCAAAAATCCGCAGACGGATTAATAATTGTATCATAATAATCGGCTACGGCAATAATGCGGGCACCGAAGGGGATATTGGCACCGCGCAAGTGCTTGGGGTAACCCGAACCGTCCCAACGTTCGTGATGATGAACGATATAGGGAATAATGTCCTGACAACAAGGAATGTTTTCCAACATATTACCACCGGCTGCAGCATGACGCCGGTACAGAGCCTTTTCCGAACGATTCAGATAAGGGGCCTTGGCCAGTAAGGAATTGGAAAGACTGAGTTTTCCTATGTCATGTAACAACGAAGCGTATTTAATCAACTCGATTTCGCTTTTCGGCAAGCCGAGTTTGGCAGCCACACTGACGCTGTAGTTGGCAACCTGCAAAGAATGTCTGTACAGGCGTTGACTCTTCATTTGTAAGAATGAAACGAGATTGGCTGTAATCGCTTCCAGTGATTCTTTTTCATCAAAGCCCATGCCGGCAGATTGACTCAATGATAACATGTACATGGGGATAAGCCCTTTCTGATGCGGACAAACAAACTAACGATTATTCATTGGGAGGTCGTTTAGGGTGGCGTAAAATATTAATCATTTTGGCACTCGTGCGCTTTAAACGAGCTCCCGTATTTTTGACTCTGCGAGCTGTAGAGACTTTGGACTTACGCGTGGGACGCATATCCCTGATGGAACCGAAATCGCCACGACGGACGCTGGTTGCCTTGATGCGATCCGACTTCAAGCCGATTTTGAAGATATTCATTAACCGATTTAAATTCAAGTCCGTCGAAAAACTGTACAAGTCGACGGCGGCATATGATAAGACGGGGTAATAATGAATACAGAAGTGCGTATTACCCGATAAGGCTATGCACGTCATTTCATCAGTTGATTGAAAAAAACTGATTCCCTCAAGTTTGACACCTGCTTGGGCAAATGCTTTTTCTATGGACGGCCGCAACTCTTCCGGTTCGGAAATTACGAGTCGGCAGTTGTAAAAATCAATAAGTAAATGCTTACCTAAAGTATTAGTCATTCCGTTCACCTGTCTATGTATTTGCAGTTCATTATAATATTTTTTTGACCCCTTGTAAACGCGAACGAATGTACCCCCGGAGGTATATCTTGAGAAAGAGAAGAGGGGAAAAAGATACAATATTGTGACAAAGCCGAAAAGAAGGGGATAAAAGAAATAAAAGGACTCTTCTCGTTTTGAGAAGAGTCCTTTTATATAAATATAGAATAAAGGTAGCCCGCTTGTTCGGAATAGGAAAGGCTTATCCCTTGACAGGATTGAAAGTAAAGTCCGTACCGTCGAAATCGATGCGTACAGTTTGGCCTTCACCGATACGACCGCTGATAATATCACGGCTTAAGGCCGTTTCTACGGTATGCGTGATGAGGCGGCGCAAGGGACGAGCACCGAACTGAGGTTCATACCCTTTATCGGACAGTTCTTCCAAAGCCCGATCGGTCCACGTTAAGGTAATGTTCATTTGCTTTTGCAAACGGTTGCTGAGGTGTTCCAACAAAATACGGGCAATATCGAATACCTGTTCTTTTTTCAGCGCTTTAAAGACGACAATGTCGTCAATACGGTTTAGAAATTCAGGGCGGAAATAGGATTTTAAGATATCCTTAACCGATTTTTCCGCTGTTTCGAAGTCGGCTGCTTCAAGAATTTCATGAGAACCTAAATTACTGGTCATGATGATAACCGTATTTTTAAAATTCACTACGCGACCCTTGCCGTCCGTCAGACGACCGTCGTCGAGGATTTGCAGGAGAACGTTGAAAATATCGGGGTGGGCTTTTTCGATTTCATCTAATAAGATGACCGAATAGGGATGGCGGCGAACTGCTTCCGTCAACTGACCGCCTTCGTCGTATCCGACATATCCCGGGGGAGCCCCGATAAGTCTTGACACGGTGTGTTTTTCCATATATTCGCTCATGTCGATACGTACGATATTGCGATCGTCGTCAAAGAGCGATTCGGCCAAGGCTTTGGCCAGTTCTGTTTTACCTACGCCTGTAGGGCCGAGGAAGATGAATGAACCGATGGGGCGATTCGGATCTTTAATGCCTGCACGAGCACGCATAATAGCATCACTTACGACGCGAACCGCTTCGTCTTGGCCGACGACTCTCTGATGGAGTGTATCGTCCAAATGAAGGAGTTTTTCACGTTCACCCGTCATCATCTTTGTAACGGGAATACCCGTCCAACGGCTGACAACCTGTGCAATGTCTTCTTCACCGACTTCTTCTTTCAATAAGTGACTGTCTTTTTCTTTCGAAAGCAAGTCTTCCTGTTCGGCTAACTGACGTTCCAATTCAGGTAACTTTCCGTATTTTAATTCGGAAGCCTTTGTTAAATCATAATCCCGTTCGGCTTTTTCCATTTGATGGCGTACGTCATCCAGTTCTTTTTTCAAGGCCTGAGTACGTAAAATTGCCTGTTTTTCCTTGTCCCAACGAGCTTTAAGTTCTTCTTCTTCCGCAACCAGTTCCTTCTTCGTGTCGACAATTTTAGCCAACCGTTCTTTAGAAGCGTCATCCGTTTCTTTATTTAATGATTGTTCTTCAATTTCCAGCTGCATGATTTTATGACGAATTTCATCGAGCGGTGCGGGCATGGATTCAATTTCCGTGCGAAGCTTTGCAGCGGCTTCATCGACGAGATCAATAGCCTTATCGGGAAGGAAACGGTCGGAAATATAGCGATCCGAAAGAACGGCGGCGGCGACCATGGCATTATCACGAATGCGGACACCGTGATGGACTTCATAGCGTTCTTTCAAGCCGCGAAGAATGGTAATTGTATCTTCTACAGAAGGCTGGTCTACCATAACCGGTTGGAAGCGGCGTTCCAAGGCGGCATCTTTTTCAATATATTTCTGATATTCATTCAAGGTCGTAGCCCCGATGCAACGGAGTTCGCCGCGAGCCAGCATAGGCTTCAACAGATTTCCCGCATCCATGGAACCTTCTGAAGCACCGGCACCGACGACCGTATGAATTTCATCGATAAACAGGAGAATCTGACCGTCCGATTTAACGATTTCGTTGAGGACGGCTTTAAGTCTTTCTTCAAATTCACCGCGATATTTGGCTCCGGCAATGAGAGAGCCCATATCGAGAGAGTAGAGGGTCTTATGTTTCAGAGATTCCGGAACATCACCGGCAACGATACGACCGGCCAAGCCTTCGACAATAGCCGTTTTACCGACACCGGGTTCACCGATGAGGACCGGATTGTTCTTCGTACGACGCGAAAGTATTTCGATGGTACGACGAATTTCTTCGTCTCTACCGATGACGGGGTCGAGCTTTCCTTTACGGGCGGCAGCCGTCAAATCGCGGCCGTACTTTTCTAACGATTTATAATTATCTTCAGGATTATCGGATGAAACGGACTGCTTTCTGTTTGCCTTAATGGAAGAGAGAATCTTATCGGCATTTAATCCGAATTGACGGCAAACTTCCTGCATAGTTTCATCACTGTCTTCGGCAACGGCTAAAAGCAAATGCTCCGTGCTGACGTAATCGTCGTGCATAGCTTCGGCACGCTGTTGAGCCTTGCCGATGATACGTACCATTTCTGTCGACATGGACAGGTTACTTGAACCTTGAACGGACGGAATCTTTTTAAGCATCTGTTCCAACTTGGCTCTTAAAAGCGGCAAATCAGTTTTACAATCGCTGAAAATAGAGGCTAAGAGACCTTCCGGATCTTTGGTTAGACCGATCATCAGATGAACGGATGTAATTTCTTGATTATAGTGAAGAGCCGCCGTCTGTTGAGCGTCTTGGAAAGCGGCCATTACCTTTTGTGTGTATTTTTCATTTCCCATAGTATAAACCTCCTTAGCGGTCAAGAGATAGGAACGATTCATTCATTTAAACTTCTTTATGTTCTCGACTACAACTATGATTATACACCTAAAAGTCAAAAAGTCAAATATCGGAAAGAAAAAATAAAAGTGATTTTATCTTGTCTTTTGAGATGATAGTAAATAGAAAGAAAACTATCATTTAAAAAAGAAGGATAAATAATTGCAAATAGATCTTTCTAAGAAAAAAATAGAGTAAATAGCTGAAATATCCCCAAAATGCTGTAAAAAAACTGTTAGAAAATAAGGGGTGAAAAATGAAAGGAAGGAGAGAGAAACTATCAAATAAAAGAAGTAAAAATAAAAGAAATATAACAGAATATACAGAAAACTTCAGGCAACACAAATGACATCAAGATAAAAACGGGCTTTCTTGACTCACTATAAGTTACTGTCATTACAAAATATTAATGGTATGGTGATTAA
>NZ_JAQCUN010000329.1:268-596 GCF_027685385.1 Megasphaera sp. AF13-6AC | reverse complement strand
GCTGTATAAGGCAGGTCTTTTTTTATTCACAGCCCAATTTACCGCAAGCATCGGCACGACAACGACTGCAATGCGTCATTTGTTTCATCGAACCGCTGATAAATTGCCGTACTCGGTGTATATCTTCCTTAGACGGTGTTTCAATGCCGGCAAAGCGGAAGGTATGGAAAATATCCATCATAAAGAAATGGTTCTTACGGCCCGTTTCTTAAACGGAATCTCCGACCTGTCCGGACTGTCCGTTGCCGGCAAAACGGATTTACAAAACCGTACGGCCGTCGTATCCGTTGCCGCTAAAGAGATGGATAACTCGGCAGTGGCCTTCAAG
>NZ_JAQCUN010000329.1:0-258 GCF_027685385.1 Megasphaera sp. AF13-6AC | reverse complement strand
CCTGGCGAGCCAGTAAAATGGCAGCTCCTTCTTCGCCCGTATAAGTTTTGCCGTTGTAACGAACCCACGCATAAACTTTACCGCCCACAGAGGGAGTAACGGCATTGACCGTTACTGTCACATGACTGACTCCGATACGCACGATGTCATCTACATGTTCGGGTAAGGCCAAGCCGTTGGTGGAAAGACACAGCATGAGGTGCGGAAACCGAACACGACACTTTTCAAATGTCGGCAAGGTCTTATCGGCATCACACA
>NZ_JAQCUN010000328.1:281-598 GCF_027685385.1 Megasphaera sp. AF13-6AC | reverse complement strand
GGCCTTGGCAGCCGCTTCTGCCGGGTCGAAAAGTGTGAATACTTCCGTAGGACATGCTTCGATGCAGGCGGGAATGCCTGATTCCGTACCGTGGCACAGGTCACATTTAAACGCCAATTGGCGGAAAGGACGGCCCTTTGTATCGCCATGGTAAATGCGTGCCATTGTAATACCGTCAAAGGGACAGGCCTTGGCAGCCGCTTCTGCCGGGTCGAAAAGTGTGAATACTTCCGTAGGACATGCTTCGATGCAGGCGGGAATGCCTGATTCCGTACCGTGGCACAGGTCACATTTAAACGCCAATTGGCGGAAAGGAC
>NZ_JAQCUN010000328.1:0-271 GCF_027685385.1 Megasphaera sp. AF13-6AC | reverse complement strand
GCCGGGTCGAAAAGTGTGAATACTTCCGTAGGACATGCTTCGATGCAGGCGGGAATGCCTGATTCCGTACCGTGGCACAGGTCACATTTAAACGCCAATTGGCGGAAAGGACGGCCCTTTGTATCGCCATGGTAAATGCGTGCCATTGTAATACCGTCAAAGGGACAGGCCTTGGCACATTTGCCGCACCCTTTACAAATATCCTGATCGAGGATCACGCTGTCTTCACCCATGGAAATGGCGTTAAAGGGACAAGCTTCCATGCACTTGG
>NZ_JAQCUN010000327.1:388-599 GCF_027685385.1 Megasphaera sp. AF13-6AC | reverse complement strand
TTCCAAACCGTTCACAAAGGCCGGCACAGGAATACCGCTCAAAATGGCTAAGGAAATAATCTTACGCAGACTGCCGAGGCCGCTGTTAATGCGTGACAGGAAAAATTCATCAAAGACCAGATTTTCCATAGACGGATTTTTTTCATAGGCTTCCGTAATCTTATTGAGGAATACGGCCTGAATAATGCAGCCGGCTCTGAAAATAGAGGCA
>NZ_JAQCUN010000327.1:0-378 GCF_027685385.1 Megasphaera sp. AF13-6AC | reverse complement strand
TGAAAATAGAGGCAATAGCCCCGTAGTTGAGATCCCAGCCGTATTCTTCCGATGCCTTGCGATACAAGGAGAACCCTTGAGCATAGGCCATAATCTTCGCCGTATACAAGGCTGTGCGCAAATCTTCGGCAAATTTCTCTTTGTCGACAGCAGCGACGGAAGGTGCCGCAATGACCTCTTGAGCCGCCTTACGTCCCGTATCGTTGGAAGATACGCGCGTATTGCAAGCCGCCGTAATCATGGAAATATTGACGCCCAGCTTCAAGGCTTCCAGGCTCGTCCAACGCCCCGTACCCTTTTGACCGGCCGCATCAACGATTTTATCGATAATGTCGCCATCCGCCAAATCGTCTTCTTCCGCAAAAATATCGGCTGCAA
>NZ_JAQCUN010000326.1:354-605 GCF_027685385.1 Megasphaera sp. AF13-6AC | reverse complement strand
TCCGTGCTTCTTCATGCTCGACACGCCGCATTTGCATGCGTAAAATACCGGCAACGGTTTGCAAATTATTTTTCACACGATGATGAATTTCTTTAATAACCGAATGCTTTACTTGCAGTTCTTCTTCTTTTCTTCTTATTTCCGTCCGTTCCGTTAAGACGAGAACCAGCTGAAAGAGTTTTCCGCCTCGCACAAGAGGAATAGCCCTTAAAGTCAACGACGATTCGGGGCTGTTAATCTCTTCCGTCGTT
>NZ_JAQCUN010000326.1:0-344 GCF_027685385.1 Megasphaera sp. AF13-6AC | reverse complement strand
CATAGATTCCGTACGACCGTAATCCACTTCCTTGTGT
The DNA here is from genome assembly GCF_027685385.1 of Megasphaera sp. AF13-6AC. Lineage (NCBI taxonomy): Bacteria > Bacillati > Bacillota > Negativicutes > Veillonellales > Veillonellaceae > Megasphaera > Megasphaera sp. AF13-6AC. The sequence goes on along the minus strand of NZ_JAQCUN010000326.1, from coordinate 307 downwards.
GCTGTCAAGCTTCGCCTTTGCGTAAACACATCGGCAATAACCGGCTCATCCCCGCAAGCTACGATAGCACCGACAGATGTATCCGCCTTACCTTCCGCTGCAAATAAGGGTTTACGCACAGCTGCCGACACGAGAAACCCCTCTTTGGATGACGGTACGAAAAGAGCCAACCTTCATCGGCCGAAGCGGGCACTTGTAAGATACTGAAAGCCGTTTCCGTCAACAGCTGTTTATCGGCCGCCACCTCCCCCGTAAAAGACAGTACGGCAATGACCTTGCCGCCGTTATCGACAAAAGGATAGACCGT
>NZ_JAQCUN010000325.1:0-606 GCF_027685385.1 Megasphaera sp. AF13-6AC | reverse complement strand
GTTGCCGATCAAGACTAAGTTTGTTGTCAAAGGTCAGGAATTAGGTGGTGAACAAAATGAAGGTTAAAGAAATCCGTGCTCTGAGCGCTGCCGAAATGGATGAAAAGGTGGTTAGCCTTAAAGAAGAATTGTTTAACCTCCGTTTTCAACATGCGACCGGCCAATTAGAAAATCCTATGCGCATTCGTGAAGTAAAGAAAACGATTGCCCGCATTAAAACGGTTCAACGTGAAGCAGAATTACATGCATAAGCCGGTAAGGTTAATCTAAAAGGAGGTCACACATACAGATGGAAAGAAATGAACGTAAGGTCCGCGTAGGCAAAGTCGTCAGCGATAAAATGGATAAGACCGTTGTCGTTGCCGTTGAATACAAAGAACAGCATGACTTGTACAAGAAACCTGTCATCTCGACTGTAAAGTTCAAAGCTCATGATGAAAACAACGAATGCCGTATCGGTGATATCGTACGCATCGAAGAAACCCGTCCCTTGTCTAAACAAAAACATTGGCGAGTCGTAACGGTAGTAGAAAAAGCTAAATAAGCTTCGATTAATTAGGAGGTTAAGCCATGATTCAGCAAGAAACGATGTTGAATGTTGCCGAT
>NZ_JAQCUN010000324.1:0-609 GCF_027685385.1 Megasphaera sp. AF13-6AC | reverse complement strand
TCCTTCGGCTATCCCGTTGTATTTGATGCTACACACAGCGTACAGCTCCCCGGCGGCGGCGGTACGAAGTCTACGGGACAGCGACAATTTATCGGTAATCTTGCCCGGGCGGCAGCCGGATCGGGGATTGACGGGGTCTTTATGGAAGTGCATGACAATCCTGCCGAAGCCTTAAGCGACGGACCGAATTCACTGTATTTATCCCAAGTCGAAGGCGTTTTGCGTGATATGGTTGCCATTCATTCCATTGTCGCAAAGAGTACCGAAACGGCTATGTAATCGATTCATACGTGAGGTGTGTGCCATATGAATATATTGGAAGAAGCAAGAGAAGTACTCCGTGTGGAAGCGGCAGGAATAGAACGTCTGATACCTACATTGGATCAGCGCTTTGTCAATGCCGTCAATATGATTCTTGAATCCCGAGGTCGTGTTATTGTCACGGGTATGGGGAAATCGGGCCATATAGCCCGCAAGGTGGCGGCTACTTTAGCCAGTACGGGAACGCCGGCCTTTTTTCTTCATCCGGCCGAGGCGATTCACGGTGATTTGGGTATGGTAACCATTGATGATACGGTGTTGGCATTCTCTAATAGCGGAGAAACGACG
>NZ_JAQCUN010000323.1:0-609 GCF_027685385.1 Megasphaera sp. AF13-6AC | reverse complement strand
GCTTCGGCGATTCCCGGAACCATACGATCCGCCACGGCCAGAGTTGCCTCGGGAGTCACATCAGTCGGCGCGAACCCCGTACCGCCTGTTGTCAAAATAAGATCTGCTTGTCGTTGATCGGCTAGGCGAATTAATTCTTTCTTCAGTTTTTCTTCATTATCGGGTAAAAGCAAAGTTTCCATAACTTCGAAACCTTCCTTTTCCAATCTTTTTACAATAAGCGGGCCGCTTTCGTCTACGCGTTCTCCGCGACTGCCTTTATCGGACAAGGTAATAACGGCCGCTTGATAGGGACGCGGCCCTTTACGCTCTTCAATGACCAATTCATCACCGCAGTGCAGCATTCCGCCCTCAAGAACACGTGCAAATACGCCTTCTCGCGGCATAATACAGTCACCGACGGAATGATAAATGGCACAATGAGTATGGCATTCCTTGCCGATTTGCGTCATTTCCAAGAGTACGTCCCCGGAGCGCAACAAGGTACCTACCGGTAAAGTAGCAAAATCGAAACCTGAAACGACCAGGTTTTCGCCGAAGGCTCCGAAATCTACATGAGCCCCTTTTTCTCTAAATGCTTTTATCTTATCGGCAGAAAGAAGGCTCACC
>NZ_JAQCUN010000322.1:0-615 GCF_027685385.1 Megasphaera sp. AF13-6AC | reverse complement strand
TGTCAGCCGCATTGATAATCTTGACGGTACGCCTTACAAGATTTTTGCACCTGAGCAAACGGGTACCTTGGAAGTCTCCAAGTCTACACTGGATTTGATTCGAGAAGGTATGAGGAACGTGGCGGAAGAGTCCGGTACAGCCGGTTCTTTATTTGCCGGGTTTCCTGTGCAGGTAGCCGGCAAGACCGGTACGGCCGAAAACTTCAGCGGTCGTGATCACGGTTGGTTTGTCGCATTTGCGCCCTATGACCATCCGCGTATTGTCATTGCCGTTTTGACGGAACAGGGCGGTTTCGGTGTCTCATCGTCGGGTCCCATTGTTCGTGCCATGTTGGAAGAGTTCTTCCATATCGGTACGGTGGATAGTCAAAATAAAGATGCGGCAGAGCCGGCACAAACTTCCGGCCGTACGCAATAAAAAGGAGGAAGTATTCATGTCTCATATCATAGCCGTCGCTTCCGGTAAAGGCGGAGTCGGAAAGACCTTGATAACCGCTTCTCTGGCCATTGCTTTGCGTCGCCGCGGATATACCGTGTTGGCTGTCGATGCCGATATGGGAATGCGCAACCTGGATCTTCTTCTGGGCGTACAGGATGAGGTGTTTTTTGATGTTT
>NZ_JAQCUN010000321.1:0-618 GCF_027685385.1 Megasphaera sp. AF13-6AC | reverse complement strand
GCACGGCCTTTTCAATTTGGCGCGGTGACAAATTAACGGGTGTCGCAATTTGTTCAGGCTTTTCCCGGCTCATTAAGGCCGTAATAATACAATGATATACGGCTCGATACATCTGCTGTTCATCGGCAAACTTGATTTCCGTCTTAGCCGGATGAACGTTTACATCAATAGTTGCCGGATCCGTTTCTACATATAAAAGAGCAAAGGGATAACCCGACTTGGGCAGCATGGCATGGTAGGCGTTTTCAATAGCCTTAAAGACGACGGCATTGTGAATGACCCGTCTATTGACTATACACGTCTGCCAAGCCCGCGTACTCTTTAATAAGGACGGCTTACCAACATAGCCGTGTATCGTAAGATTTTCATTTTCATAAGTTACGGGAAATACTTCCTTGGCTACAGCCGCGCCGTAAATGGCGGCAATCGTTTCCAAATCATCCCCCGTTCCGCCTGTCTGTAAGACCGTGCGGCCGTTGTTAATAAACGTAAAGGCCACGTCCGGACGAGTTAGGGCCAGCTTCGTAATAATATCGGAAATCTTCGAACTTTCCGTCCGTTCACTTTTCATAAACTTTTTTCGAGCCGGCGTATTGAAGAACAAGTTGCGCACTTCCA
>NZ_JAQCUN010000320.1:0-620 GCF_027685385.1 Megasphaera sp. AF13-6AC | reverse complement strand
TTTGCCGTTGATGCGAATATCCTTATATTTGAACGATTTAAAGAAGAAGTCCTTGTCGGCAAAAGTTTGCGTACGTCCATGCATGCCGGCTTTAAGCGTGCGTTCAGCACTATTTTGGATGCGAACGTATCCGTCATGATTGCCGCCATCGTATTGATTACCATGGGTGCCGGTACGGTTAAGGGCTTTGCCGTCAACTTGGCTCTCGGCATTGTCGTCAGCATGTTTACGGCCATTGTTGTCAGCCGGTCTCTGTTGACCTGGTTCATTAATACGGAACTGATTAAGTCGCCGTGGTTTTACGGGTTGAATCGCAAGTTGGATAAAGAGGATACAAAGGGGGGACAGGCATGAAATTCAGTATTGTAAAACATCGTAAATGGTGGTTCACCCTGTCGACCCTCTTGGTCGTTGCCAGCATCGTGTCCATTGTTATGAACGGCTTCAACTTCGGCATCGACTATACGGGCGGTACGATTCTGGACTTGCGTTTCGGCAAAGCCGTTACAGTTTCCGAAGTTCGCCAAGTACTGGATACGTCGGGCATGAATCTGGATAACAGCGTCATTCAGCTCACCGGTGTAACGGAAGGTGATTCGTCGCAGGACGTTATGATCCGT
>NZ_JAQCUN010000032.1:11754-12531 GCF_027685385.1 Megasphaera sp. AF13-6AC | reverse complement strand
AGGGTGAAAAAGTATTTGGAAGAGGCCCGTGTCATAGGCAACGAGGCCATTACGGAAGCTATTTACAAGTTGACCTTTGAATCGCCGCAGATTGCTCGGACGGCTCTGCCGGGACAGTTCGTCAACGTATCCGTGGAGACGGCTTTTCTGCGCCGTCCCTTCGGGATTGTGGAGGCTTGCGGGGAGACGGGAGAAGTGACGATTATTTACCGTCTTGTCGGGACGGGAACGGCAGCTATGACAAACTTGCGTGCAGGCGACACGATATCTGTTGAAGGACCCCTCGGTGAGGGGACCTTTTCAACGGCTGCGGGCAAAGTCCTTCTCGTCGGTGGCGGTGTAGGCTTGGCCCCCCTTATTTGCCTGGCAGGGCGACTTGCTGAAAAGCCGGTTGTCCTCGTCGGCGGCAAGACAAAGGAAGAAACGTTTTGGAGAGAGTTTTTTAAGGATAAGGCGGAAAAAGTATATGTGACGACCGATGACGGTTCAGCAGGGATTCAGGGGTTTGCCGTAGCGGCGTTACCGCAGATTTTCTCGGAAAATAAAATTGATCGCATTGCCGTCTGCGGACCGACGGTGATGATGAAGACCATTGCCGAAAAGGCTCAAGAAGCGGGTATTTCTTGCGAAGTATCTATGGAAAAACGCATGGCTTGCGGTATCGGTGTCTGTCTGGGCTGTACGTTTGAGAGTAAGAAGGACAAAAAGCGCTATAAGGTCTGCTCCGACGGCCCCGTATTTGACAGTAAGGAGGTATTCTGATGAAATTTGACAGAT
>NZ_JAQCUN010000032.1:0-11744 GCF_027685385.1 Megasphaera sp. AF13-6AC | reverse complement strand
GACGAACTGTCCCGGCAGAGCCGTCCGAGCAATCTGCGGCGATTCAAAGGTCAACTTGTAAATAGCTTCCGTAATGGCCTCGTTGCCTATGACACGGGCCTCTTCCAAATACTTTTTCACCCTAAGTCCCCCTTAGTTTTTCGCAGCTTTATCTGCCAAATCGGGATTGGCTTCCAGAAGGCAGTGTAATAATTCGTTGCATCCCGCTTCCACATCCCGGTAGGTCTGTTGAAAATCTCGCGTATACCACGGGTCGGCAATGTCTCTGTCTTCACCGGCAAAGGTCAGGAGAGTGTACACCTTTTCGGCATCGTGAAGCCCCGTAATCCGTTCAACACCGCGTATATTCTCTTCATCAAAGACAATAATATAGTCATACGTATTATAATCATCCTTCGTCATCTTCACGGCTCGACGGGGCGTAAAGGGAATCCCCTTTTCCGTCAATACATCCTTCGTAGCGTAATACGTATCGTTACCCGCTTCGTCATTCGTCGTCGCCGCTGAAGCCACTTCTATCTCACCGGAAAGACCGGCACGACGAACGATTTCTTTCATATAAAATTCCGCCATAGTAGAACGGCAAATATTCCCGTGACATACAAATAAAATCTTAATCACTGGCCCTGACTCCTCCGTCATTCACATGTACTGATACATCTTGTTTATTGTAACAGAAATGCGCTGACCTTTCATTAAGAAACCTTGTAAGAAATAAGATTTCCAACAACTTCGCCGCCTTGCAGACCGCTATAAAAAAAGAGATTCGCCGTCCTATGAGCGAACCTCTTTTTTACGATATATCTCCGTACACTTTAATACCGTATTTTCTCGTATCGGCCCGTAAACTTTCCATTAAACGGCAATTTCTTGCACTCTCTCCGACGATAAGCGTAATTGTTCGCCCCTTTTTACGTTCCAAATACACCATATATCGATTGCCCGATCCGTAGCGTCCCCGAACATGATGTACCTGAATGGAGCGAATATCTTTTAAAGGAATCGTCCTCGGACCGAACTGAATAGCCCCGTGAATATAAAAATTTCCCTCGGCAATACGATAAGCCTCAAAAAAACTCCCGCCACTGCGAAGCGAGGCCGTAAGTCGACGAATGACGATAACAAGAACGACACAGCACAGAATCATGAAAGCATTCCGAAAAAGAGGAAATCTTCCCATAGAATAAAAGCCTACCCAAAAATAATGAATATATTCCGTCATCTGCCTTTCCCTTTCATTTCCCGTCTTAAAATATATTCCGTCACGGCAAAAACAAGGACTAAGAGCGGGCCTCCTTCAATGACGACAATAGGCAAAGCCTGAATAAGGATATAGTAGAAGACACTTCGCTCATAAGGGTCGTATATATTCCAATGTTCCGTATTGATCAAATCCCCGACAAAGACCAAACGGTCTTCATACCAACGCAGGAAGGGCCCCGGATGGGAATCGGAAATCATCGACACCGTCCCTATCACAAATACAAGAAAGTATATAAGAGCAATAACCGTGACCCGCTTCCATACACGTCGAAATACGTGCAGACAAAATCGGTCCCTGTCTTCAGCCGACAGCCGGTCCCAAGTCACATCCTTACGACACTCTTTGTTAAACCGATATACAACATACTTATATAAAAAATGCTTACGTATATCTATCTTCATAAGAAACCTAGCCTACACTACTCATAACCTTGCCGATAAAGTAAATAAAATAGATGAAACCGCCGGAAATGACAAGATAGACAAAAGACCCTAAGGTGACGGCAAGCTCCTTATGATGCCCTGCCCAGCCCTTACGACTATACCAAACGATAACGGCTATTTTCAAAATAATACTTAAAGCCATAATATAAGGCAGTCCTGTAAAGGCATAGGCAATCAAATACCCGCCCACAGCAGATATTACGGATTCACCCTCATCACCCAATCGCAATCCGATGCCGACGAAAAAACTGCAAAATAAAGACAAGTCTAAAAGTACGGATACCAGCAATAACTTACGCCCTAATCCTTTTAAAAAATCCATACCTACCTCCGCATCTACATATCATAATGGTAATATACCATACTTCCTGTCCCTTCACTATACAGGCGACACGAAGACGAAAAAAAGCCGACGTACATACGTCGGCAAAAGCCCGTCAATCTGAATATCCAATGCGGGCAACCGGTGCCAGTGCCGCCTCGTTGGATATTCAACCCGACACATCCGGTGAAACAAGTATATCAGAATATAAAAAACGCTCAAACCCGATATAAATAACGAACATGTGTTACACACGTTCAATATAATATCAAGAATGAGCTTAGTTCCCGACAGTCGGAGCGTCCCCCGCGGGCAACCGGTGCCAGTGCCGCTTCGTCTGACGCTAGACCCGACACATCCGGTAACTTGAGTGTATCAAACACAAGGACGAACGTCAATAAAGGGAATGTCTACTTCGTACTGGTATGACGGTAGTCCTTTACTTTTTGCGTGTTTTTTATATGCCCGGGCCGTCTTTTTGTTTTTAGTCGTGTAAATACTCCAGCCGTGTACCATATCCCCGGCACCGGTAAGGGCTTTTTCCAGGTTAAACTCGTTGAAGTCCATGCCGCTTCCATGCCATGCACGTTGGTAGTGGGTTTCTTCGTCCTCTTCATTGGTTTGGTATAAATCCCAATTTTCTTTCTTTAATTTGACAAGGTCGTTCTCATCAGGTATACTATTCTAGAATATAAGGTCAACAACGGTTTTATCAGGTATGGCGGACTGTACCGCCTCTGATTTTAACCATTGTCTGACCTTATTTTTGTTTGCGTACAACAGTTTCCCTTTATCTATTTCGTTGAAGAAATATTTATATTTCGGCTTTTTAGGATCTCCTTTCTTTTCCGGTCTGTAAGTAGGTTCATACGATGACACCATTATATTTGTGGCTCCGGCTGTTTTATCCGTTTGTGTTGATAACTCTAGTGGTACGATTATATTAGTTCCGGTTTTCCCTTTAAGGTCAACAACAATTACTCTGCGAGGATTTCCGCTCTTTCCATTGTATGTATTAAATATCATTAACGGGTCTGCCAGCGCTCTAGGAAGTTGTTTCATATGGTCCGACTCTAACTCATCGCTGTGCTTCCCCTTTAAGGCTTTATGTAGTTCACGGTTACTTATTCTTATTGGCAATATTTCGGCTCCGACTAATTTCATAACAAGCGGTGTCGTCATTACGTTAACCGTTTTTTCTTTTAATTCGTCCTTCATGAATTTATCTATCGCCTCAGAAAAGTTTCGTTCATCTCTTTCTAATTTTTCTTCCGGCGTTACAAGTTGGTTAAATTCCTTATATCCCATATTCACCGCATGTTCAGCCATAAAGTCCTTGGCCGTATAGGCCGTGTCGCCGTATTCGTTGCGGATTCTTGCCCAGCTTTCGGCCATACGTGCGTAAATGAAGGCGTTTTCATTAGCAGCTAATTTGGATTTATCGCTACCGTCTTGAAGGCGATTTGCGACTTCGTTATATACTTCGTAACCTTTCTTTGTGAGAGATTGCTTTACGGCGTAATTGCTCATAGCTAACTCTTTAATTTTGTCTTCCAAACCCCTTCACACTTCGTATTTTGCCTTTAAGGAGTTTGCGGGATATGAGCACTGTTGCCGTAGTTGTAGTTCCCTATTATCTCTCAAACGTATAATATCTACCCTAAAGGACCGTAGAGCTATTCACTCTACGGTCCTTTGTAATACTAAAAAGCGAATAAAAAAACGCTCAAACCCGATATAAATAACGAACATGTGTTACACACGTTCAAAATAATATCAAGAATGAGCTTAGTTCCCGACAGTCGGAGCGTCCCCCGCAGGCAACCGGTGACAGTGTCGCTTCGTCTGACGCTAGACCCGACACATCCGTAACTTGAGTGTATCAAACACAAGGACGAACGTCAATGAAGGGAAAACAAAAAACCGGCGTACATACACCGGTAAGAATTAAAATTAGTGAGTCCGTCCGAGTATCCGCGACCCACGTCCCGAGACGGTGTTGCAACGCCGGATACTCAGCCCAACACCACGGGCAAGATCAGTATAACCACTCTCATAAGAATCCGTCAAGAGAAAATCATGTTTTCGTTCCAAAATAAAAAGGTGCTACTGCTGCGGTCGATGCTAGTAAGAACCCCGGCCATACGTCCGAATGCAACAGCAGAAATACAACTTTACACGGCAAATGTAGCAAATGGGTGGGAACTTGGCAAGGGAAAATCAGATATTACACATACAAGTCGTATATCAAAGTTTTATCCGACTTTTAGGGTATGATCTGTGCTTGCAGCGGTCTATTTAATGTCTATTATTTCTTCATAATTCGCCATACAGTTGTCCTGCTGACAGCTAACAAGTCGGCTATTTTTTCGTTAGTATATCCTAATAATTCTTTAAATTTTTCAATTCGTTTTCTTAATTGTGCATTATTTTTCGATTTAGCTCCATCCGAATAAGGGTACATACATTTAACTGCCTCTACAATATTTTTTTCACCGATTGATTTGATTAAACACTCATATCTCCAATCGGCCGTTCTATAACTGGATTGTTCAAGTATTTTTACATATTTTATAGAAACAGTTCTTAGTTCAGTGACATTACCGGGCCAAGTATATGTAACTAAAAGTCTTTCCATCTTCTCAGTCACGGATTGGATTTTCTTAGATTTGGTCAAACTGAGAAGATACTTCATAAATAAAGGTACTATATCTTCAATTCGCTGCCGTAAAACAGGTATTTGTAATTGATTTATGGACAGAGCTTGTCTTAAATCCGGACGAATCTTCTGTTCTTCATCAGGGAGAGCTACCGTATAAAAAACGATATCAAAAATATCCGGTAATGCCATTCCCGGTAAAAATATCTGTTTATGATAGATTGCATTGCTCAAAATTGCTTGTACTCGTAATGAGGCCATTTCTATGTTTTTTAATATAACGCTTCCCCCATTTGCATCCACAAGCAATCCATCAATTCGGCATCCTTTTTCTATATATCCGTAAAATATTTTATTAGCATTGTCGTCATCAACCAGAGCTAAATCTATGGTTATACAAGTTTTGTCGGCTCTATGAGATGCATTATGCAGACACATGGCTATTTCTTCTCTGGCTGTTCCGATTTCTCCTAAAATCATAGTATGATCTTCTACCGGAATTATATTATGACAACTATCCACCAGTCCTTTCATTCTATTAGAATATGCCGTAATATTTTTCAATTTATACACCGGAAAAGGATTCTTTATGCTTTTCCCCTTTCGCCTTAAGTTATGCGGATTAGGATGGAATGACATAATAACACCGCTATTTTTCCCATAAACGACGATCTTCTCCATAACGCACCGCATCATAGTGTTAGCAATCAAATGATAACTGTCGTTTGAACAAGCTTCATTTTCCATAAGCTTTTTATACGGCAAATTAGGGAAGAGTTCTTCAACGCTCATAGACTGAAGATCCTGAGCGGACGCTTGTATATACTTTTCCATAGTCTTATTCATAAATTCAATTTTTCCGTCTTTATCGGTTATAACAATCCCTAGTTGAGCCGTGTACAAAACAGATTTAAAAATTTGCTTGTTTCGCTTTGTTTCAGATAATTGGATTGCCAAGTCTCTGGCCCTTAAACAGGCTTCTCTAATTGTTTCCTCACCGGCATACAGCCTCACATAAGGTTTATTCAATGTAATTGCAAGATCTATTGTCGCTGCCGCTCCTATAACCACTTCGCAATCAGTCTTTTCAATAGACTCTTTCAAATCCGAAACATCGTCAAATACTATAGGACATACCATAGTCTCTGACAATTGCTCATACATGGACAAACGAGGGACAACCGTAGCATCTTTATGATATACAACACCGATTTTGGAATATCCCAGTTGTTTTGCATGTTGTATAGCAACCATATAATCTATATCTCTAACACGAAACTCTATCAGCGGCAAGGAGTAGTTTCGTTTAAAGCGTGCCGCACTACCGCCTCCTGTAACAAAAACCTGTGTACCCTCCTTTAATGCCGTTTGAACAACTTCATCCTGATTTAATAAATCCGCTTCATACAAATCATAATTCGTGTCGGTATGATCCAGTTCACTGATTACCGTCTTTGCTAATTCCCACATATAAGAAAAACATAATATGCAAACCTTATACTTATCTTTCCGGACGGACCCATTCATAACTTTACAACACACATCCCTTCATACCTATTCATTTCTCTCATACATCGAAATTAAGTCGCCATCTTACATCACGTGTTATATGCTTTTTAGTTTCATTTATTTTATATTGCTTGTTTATGAAACATTTTTTGTTCATTTTCGCCTTTTTTAACACAATTATACATTACTTGTTCTCTATTTTAACATAATAACCATCAAGAATGTTCTTATTTATTTTGATTAAAAGACAGGATGTGACGAAATGAAAAAAGCATTGGAAGACATTATTGTATTAGACCTCACACGTGTACTTGCCGGTCCTTACTGCACGATGATGTTGGCAGACTATGGTGCAAATGTAATAAAAATAGAGGTCCCCAACAAAGGCGATGATACTCGTGCATTCGGCCCCTTTAAAAACGGTGAAAGTCTTTACTATGCTAACGTAAATCGAGGCAAAAAAGGCATTACGTTAAACTTGAAATCCGAAAAAGGAAAACAACTCTTTCTCGATTTAGTCAAAAAAGCCGATGTAGTTGTAGAGAATTTCCGTCCCGGAGTTATGGATAAGCTCGGAATCGGCTATGACACTTTAAAAGAAGTAAATGACCAAATTATTTATGCTGCAGTTTCCGGCTTCGGTTGCTATGGTCCTAAATCCGATCGCCCCGGATACGATATCATTGCCCAGGCTACCGGCGGACTCATGAGTATTACCGGAGATCCCGGCGGACACGGCATTCGTGTCGGCAACGCTATGGGCGACGTTCTGGGCGGCATGAACTTAACCATCGGCATACTGATGGCACTCCATGCAAGAACACTCATACATAGAGGCCAACGAGTAGACGTATCTTTAGTTGACTCCGTAGTTTCCAGCTTAGAAACAGGAACACAGCGTTTCTTCGCATCGGGAAAGCAGCCTGAATTAATGGGCAACCGTTATGCCGCCGCATACCCGTATGATTCATTCCAAGCCAGCGACGGTTTATTTGTTATCGGCTGCGGCAATGATAAGTTATTCTCTCTATTTTGCAACAAGGTAATTAATATGCCTGAATTGTTGTCTGACCCCAGATTCGAAACAAACTTGAAACGCTGTGAAAACCACCAGGAATTAAAACCCATTATAGAAGAATGGAGCCGCCATCTTACAATCGACGAAGCCGTTACACTTCTAAATGATGCCGGAGTTCCTGCCGCACCTATTAACGGTCTAAAACGTGTAACAGAAGACGAACATATTGCCGAAGCCCGAGAAATGTTTGTATCTTTACCTCACCCGGTTATCGGAGATATGAAAGTCAACGGCAACCCGGTTAAATTAATGGATACCAAAGTGCAAATCTCCAGACCCGCACCGGCATTAGGACAAGATACAGAAGATGTATTATCCGCTCTCCTGGGTCTTAATAATGCCGAAATTGAAGAATTGAAAACAAATAATTATATTTAGGAGGATCTGTAATGGATATTAAATCTGTAAATTTTGTTGAAGTTGGTCCCAGAGACGGTTTTCAGAATGTAAAAGAATATATTCCTCTCGAAAAAAAACTTCACATCATAGATATGCTGATTCAATCGGGAGTTAAGTCTATGGAGCTCACCTCTTTTGTGCATCCCAAGGCCATTCCCCAAATGAAAGACTCGCACGATGTAGTCATTAAAACGCTCGAAAAGCACGGTTCTTCCGACGTTGATTTTTTTGCACTCGTCCCTAATTTATTTGGAGCAAAGGCAGCTGCAGAATGCGGTCTAACCAAAATTGATACGGTTATTTCGGTAAGCGAATCTCATAATAAAGCAAATATAAATCGTACTGTTTCCGAGTCCTTAGAAGGATTAACCGCTATTCGCCAAGAGTTGCCTGATATGGAAATAATTCTTTCTTTAGCAACTGCCTTTACTTGTCCTTTTGAAGGCATTACGCCTATAGATAATGTACTGTCTATCATCCGTAAAGGCGTTGACTTGGGAATTCATCAATTCTGTTTAGCCGACACAATAGGCCAAGCCGATCCTTTAATGGTACGAAATACCGCTAAAGCCGTACTCAAAGAATTTCCTAATGAACATTTCGAATTGCATATTCATGATACTCGAGGGATGGGCCTTGCCAGTACATTAGCCGGAATTGAAGCCGGAATTAATTCAGTTCAGGCTGCGGTCGGTGGTCTCGGTGGTTGCCCGTTTGCTCCCGGAGCCTCCGGTAATGTAGCTTCCGAGGACTTGATATTCATGTTAAACGCTATGAACATTCACACCGGCATAGACTTCCAAAAGATGCTTGATACGGCACTATATGAAACGACAATTATATCCGGTAACTACAGCGGTCACCAAATACACATCAACACCCCCTGCTCCAACTAGGTTAGTCACAACGGAGGTATACTTATGGAAACGATTATGGAGATGGATTTACTTGCATTAGTATTGTTCATTGTTACTATAGTTCTTGCTTTTATACGAAAAGTAAATATAGGTATTTTAGCAATTGCTGTCGGCGCGATCGCAGTCCGTATATTCGGTTTAACAGACAAACAGTTAATCAGCGGCATCAGCAGTTCTATGTTTTGTACCTTAGTAGGCATAACTTTCTTATTTGCCGTAGTAAAATCTACAGGAGCCTTAGATTTATTGGCTGAAAAAATAATCTCAGCCACGGGGAAAAAAGTTTGGCTTCTTCCGATTGCAATCTACATAGCCGGATTTATTGTTGCAGGTGTAGGCCCCGGTGCAATCCCCGCGTTAGCAATCATCCCGGCTATAGCCGTTACAACAGCTTTAAAAGTAGGTTACAATCCGATTATGTTAGCCCTCATAGGTGAATTCGGATTGATAGCGGGCCGAATGACCAGCGTTACACCCGAAGCCGCCGTTATCACTAGTGCAGCAGCTACTTCAGGTATTGATAATGTAATGCCCGCTATACTGGCTTGTCAGACAATCATTACCCTTGTCATATCTATCCTTGTATTCATTTATTTCAAAGGATATAAATTGACAACGACCAATGCAACGGTAACAAAACCCGGTCCCTTTACTGCTAAACAGCTGATTGCTTTAAGCGGTATATTATTGATGTTAGTATTAATGATTGTATTCAAAGTCAACATCGGTCTGGCAGCCTTTATATCCAGTGCCCTTTTAGTCCTATTCGGCATCGCTCCCGATGGAGAATGCTTAAAAGCCCTTCCTTGGGGAACAATTATTATGGTATTAGGTGTCGGCGTCTTATTAACCATCGTAGATAAGGTTGGCGGAATAAAGTTACTGAGTGCCGCAATTTCTTCCATTATGACCAGTAATACGGCCATCCCCCTTATGGGTGTGTCGGCAGGATTACTCAGTCTGGTAAGTTCCGCATTGGCAGTCGTATATCCTACTATGATGCCCATGTGTACCGATATAGCTGCACAAGTCGGTGGAGTTGAACCGCTTGCCTTAATGGCAGCCGTCGGAGCCGGAGGCTCTTTAGCCGGAATTTCTCCCATGTCAACAGGCGGAGCTCTAATCTTAGCCGCAATGGGGACCAACGTAGAAAACTTTACCTCTACCCAACAAGCTAAAGTATTCGTTCAGTTACTTATGGCGGCGGTCGCTTCCCTCGTTGTCATTATAGTCGTATCAGCGTTACTGTTTGACCCGATTGTTTCATTATTTATATAAATGTCTCCTCTTTTTCAAACATTGAGGGTAAGTGAACAAACGGTATTACTCGGCACCGAACACTGTTGTGTTCGGTGCCTCTTTTGTGCCATACCCGTTTTGGCGTTCAATAATATTGAGGTCAGCTCCTACTCAGTGCTGACCTCAATATTTGTTATAAAATAAAAAACGCTCAAACCCGATATAAATAATGAACATGTGTTACACACGTTCAAATAATATCAAGAATGAGCTTAGTACCCGACAGTCGGAGCGTCCCCCGCAGGCAACCGGTGCCAGTGCCGCTTCGTCTGACGCTAGACCCGACACATCCGGTGACCCGATTGTATCAAAACATAAGGACGAACGTCAATGAAGGGAAATGACTACTTCGTATAAGTACTGTAGTGTATCAAGACATTTGTGACAAGGACTCATGCAGAATGAGCTAAGAAGAATTCTGTCATCAATCCATTGGGTGATTTAAATCCAAGTGTTCGTTGCACGATGTTGTTATAACGGCTAATATACCGTTTATGAGTCTTGCAAAGTACTTCTATTGTTCTAAAGCTACGATGATAAAAGCTCTCTCCGTCTCTTCTATGTCTACGCTCAACCTTGTCGTTTTGCCACGGTGAGAATAGTCGGGTCGTTTTATGTTCTATCTTTAGCCATTTTGCTACCACATCAAACTGACAGATTCGTTCACTGATTCTCATATTCGTAAACTCTCTACCATTATCTGTTTGTACAGTGCTTATCTTAAATCCCATCTTGGATTCCAACGTCAACAAGAACTCACTCGTATGGGTAACGCTTTTTTCATCAACAATAGCCGCCACTCGTTTCCTTGAATATTCATCAATGGCTGTAATCTGATAGTACTGCGTCTCATTCGGGTTTTCCTCGATACATTCCCAGGGAACATATTTTATATCCACTTGTACCTTCTCACCCGGATACGATACTACGTCCGGCTTCCATTCACTTTTGGGGAAATTCTTGACCTTTTTTACCGTGAACTGATGCTTACGTATTTGCCTACACACAGATCCACATGAACGAGTATATCCCCGTTTACACGATTCTATGTATACTTGATCCAGACCTTCGTGACGATATCGCGTATTCATCTGACGAACTATAGCTAATTAGGCTGTCGTGTGTTGGTTGGGCTGTGTATGCGGTCTTCGGCTTAAAGGTCTCAACGAATCTAGGGTTCCGTCATATCTTTTGAACCACCGTTGCACCTGTTGTCTGCTCGTATGATAACGCCGAGCTGCCTCTGCATTGTTTCTATGTTTAATGGCAAATTCACATATCCGTTTACGAAGTCTCAGTTCTTCGGTTATAATAGGTCTCATAAGAAGGGTCTCCTGTTATCTTGTTGGTTTGGTCACTTGCATTATAACAGAGTTCCTTCTTATTTTTTTATTTCTTTGTCACATATGTCCTGTTCTCTTACATAAAATTTATGCATTCTCGAAGATTATATTGGTTTTCTCGCAAATTCGTGGTAGAATGCGGTGTGATGGGTTATTATGCATGGAGGTATTCACACATGGCAAACATAAGCTATAAAAAATTATGGAAACTTCTTATTGATAAAAACTTAAAGAAGAAAGACTTACAAAAGATGGCAGGCATCAGTTCATCCTCCATCGCAAAACTTGGTCGCAACGAAAACGTCAATACAGAAATCATAAATAAAATATGCAATGCCCTTGATTGCGACACAAGCGACATTATGGAAATGGAGAGTGAGGAGGCTTGATGCCTCGGAGTTATTATGCTTAGAAGATATAAAACAATCGACTTGTTTAGCGGTTGCGGAGGAATGTCGCTCGGCTTTCAAAATGCGGGATTCGAGATTCTCGCCGCATATGATAATTGGAA
>NZ_JAQCUN010000319.1:364-623 GCF_027685385.1 Megasphaera sp. AF13-6AC | reverse complement strand
TTTGACATAAAAAACTGCACCTCCAAAAATTGTGTCCAATTTTTGGGGTGCAGTTCAAAAGCTTCAGCAGCCTTTTTCATTTATGCTTATTATCTGGCGTTTGCTTCCCCGCGAAGCACCATACCGCGACCGCAATCGACCGTAACCAGTTCACCGCTCGTTAAGGCCGACGTATCGGCGCCGATGATTGCCGGAATGCCCAGACTGAGGGCCGTAATCGCCGATTCGCTTGTAAGGCCCGCCTCTTCGGAAATAATAG
>NZ_JAQCUN010000319.1:0-354 GCF_027685385.1 Megasphaera sp. AF13-6AC | reverse complement strand
GCCTCTTCGGAAATAATAGCCCCGGCCCGTTTAATATAAGGAATAAGTTCCGGACCCGACCCTTTAACGACAAGGATGCATCCCGGTATGAAATCCCGTTCCAATTGTGCCTGGCTGTTACCGAAGCAAATATTGCCTACAGCCGACCTCTTACCCAAGCCGATGCCGCGCAGTAGTACATCAGCAACTAGGCGCACACGAATCATATTGGTCGTACCCGACGTGGAAGCAGGTACACCGGCTGTCAAAACGACTAAATCTCCGCCCTTAATCAAATTGTGTTCCAATGCCGCTGATACCGCATTTTCCACAACATCGTCAGACGTTTCTCCGCCTTCTCCGATAATGGCTTTT
>NZ_JAQCUN010000318.1:425-627 GCF_027685385.1 Megasphaera sp. AF13-6AC | reverse complement strand
TGGGACATCCCCTTATAGGTGACGATTTATACGGCGGCTCTCGCAGATTTTTAAATCGACAGGCCTTACACGCCGATTCAGTACGCTTCATCCATCCCGTAACGGGTCACATGACATATGTAAATGTTCCCTTACCGACCGATATGCAGACCTTGGTCGCAACGGCTTGTTGGGATATTTAATTTTTCTTTTACAGAGGAGG
>NZ_JAQCUN010000318.1:0-415 GCF_027685385.1 Megasphaera sp. AF13-6AC | reverse complement strand
TTTTCTTTTACAGAGGAGGACTCTCATGCCTTTAGTCACTACTACGGAAATGTTTAAAAAAGCTTATGCCGGCCATTATGCCGTCGGTGCCTTCAATATTAATAATATGGAAATCGTTCAAGCCGTTACGGAAGCGGCCGGCGAATTGAATTCCCCCATTATTCTCCAAGCTTCGGCAGGCGCTCGCAAATATGCTAAACCTGCTTATTTAAAGCACTTGGTTGAAGCGGCTTTGGAAGAATATCCGAATATTCCCATGGCCCTACATCTTGATCACGGAGCGGACTTTGAAACTTGTAAAGATTGTATTGACGGCGGCTTCACATCTGTCATGATTGACGGTTCTCAGTACAGCTTCGATGAAAACGTAGAATTGGCTAAACGGGTTGCCGACTACGCTCATGAACGGGGCGTT
>NZ_JAQCUN010000317.1:0-627 GCF_027685385.1 Megasphaera sp. AF13-6AC | reverse complement strand
TAGATGATACGGCACAGACAGAATCTCAAGACGCGGGTCAGACGGACGGGGCTGAAGCCAAGGCTCAAGAATTTCAAGAGAAGTTCATGCGTCTGCAGGCCGATTTTGCAAATTATAAAAAGCGCTCTTCAGCCGAACGTTTGCAAGTAGCCGGCGTTATCAAGGGAGAACTCATCAGTACGTTACTTCCTGTAATGGATAACTTTGAACGGGCTTTAAACGTACCGCAAGAAAAGCAAAGTGAAGAAGTAAGACCTTTTATTGAAGGATATGAAATGATTTACAAACAATTGGCCGGAGTTTTGGAAAAGGCGGGCGTCCGTAAGATTGAAGCTCTTGATAAACCTTTTGATCCGAACTACCACCAGGCGGTCATGAGAGTGCCTGCCGAAGGGGTAGCTAACGATACAATCGTAGAAGTGTTGCAAGACGGATATCTTTTAGGAGATAAAACGCTTCGACCGGCCATGGTAAAAGTAGCATTTAACGGTTAAATAATCGTGTATATATTGAGGAGGAATTCAGAATGGCAAAAGTTATAGGTATTGATTTAGGTACGACAAACTCCGTAGTCGCTGTTATGGAAGGCGGCGAACCTACGGTTATTACCAACTCGGAAGGTTCTCG
>NZ_JAQCUN010000316.1:0-629 GCF_027685385.1 Megasphaera sp. AF13-6AC | reverse complement strand
GGTTCGGCTATAAAGAAGGGGCGGAAAATCGTCGTACGACGTATTTCAACAGCTCTTTGGTCTACAATGAACAATACAGACCGATTTATGCACAAGGCGATTATGAAACTTATTTGGATATGAATTCCATATCCACAGATACGGATAAAGACGGCGTTTGGACTTTTACGGCACGGAAACACGAAACCATTATGGAATCGGATATTCTCACCGGTGAAGGCCAAAAAGTGAAGTACCGCGTCGATACGAATAAGAGCAAAGCGTATATTTACGATAAATCGACGAAACAGTGGAATGAACTCACTATGCATTCTACGCCGTCGACGGAACAAATGGCCGACAGTGTTGCTGTTAACTGGGCGTGCCAGCAGCATTTCGGTTACTTCATCGGTGACCTGGGCGGTGCTATGGCAAGATACGCTGCCGATTATAAGGGATAAAAAGTACGGTATGCTTTAGGTTTGGAATTCGGTCGGAGTTTTTTAGCGGCTCCGACCGAATTTTTCTTTTGTAACAGTGATGAAAATCCTTCGTTCTTTACAAATGACCGGTTTATTGCTATACTGAACATGTTTCGTGCGGATGTAATTCAGTGGTAGAATACGAGCTTCCCAAGCTCGGTACGAGGG
>NZ_JAQCUN010000315.1:0-630 GCF_027685385.1 Megasphaera sp. AF13-6AC | reverse complement strand
GAAATAACGGCCTGCGTCTTAGGATCCTCAAAATAACATCCGTCTCCTGACGGCGTTGCTTCCGATTCGGTAGCTACCGCAGGAATGTCGACAGAATATCCGTATCTCTGATTTATATATGTATTGTACCCCGTTGTTTGCGAGGCTTTAAGAACTACATCATCATTGGCCGTTCCCACACCGTATCCGGGCGTAGCCGCACCGACGCTGACGGAAGCTGCCACGGCAATTAACAAGCCGACAGCCAGAGTTTTAAAGTTAATCTTCATACACGCACCCTCCCTACTTTAGGATAACTTCTTAATGTCTCCTACAGGACTGATTAAACCCAGCGTTCTGGTCAGTAAGTTCATACGATTATTCTTAACGGCTTCCTTTTCGTGCATGACTAATACATTATCCAGGAAGTTATTAATAGCACTTACGGCACGACCCAAAATTTCAACGGCACAACGGTAGTCATAAATGGCGTAGGCCTGAGGCAATTCAGCTTCAGCAGCCAGGCATGCGGCATATAAAGCCTTTTCTTCTTCCGTTTCAAAAAGGGTATCGTCGACATCCGTATTCTGTGCATCTTTAACCATATTGGCAATACGAGTATACGCTTGCAGGAGTTCTTCCTGTGTCGAA
>NZ_JAQCUN010000314.1:0-633 GCF_027685385.1 Megasphaera sp. AF13-6AC | reverse complement strand
CCCGTTGAAGCGAGAGAGGCCTCTTTAGCAGAAGTGAAAACCTTGGAAACGGCTTGGGAAGAGCCGGCGGACGTACCCGTTATAGACGGTTTTATCGCTATGTCCGATGAAGAGCTTAAGGAACTCAGAAACAGCCTGTCCCTGGCTATGAGCTATGAAGACCTGCTGTTTTGCCGCGACTATTTCCGTGATGAAGAAAAACGCAATCCGACAATGACGGAAATTCGTGTTATCGATACCTATTGGTCCGATCACTGCCGCCATACGACCTTTATGACGGAACTCACGGATATTGCCTTCGAAAACGGAACCTTTACAGCGCCTGTTCGTCGTGCTTACGAAACATATAAAACGACACGAGAAGCTTTAAAACGTAAAAAACCGCAGACTTTAATGGATATGGCGACCATTGCCGTTAAGGAACTGAAAGCGGCAGGAAAGTTGCAAGATTTGGATGAATCGGATGAAATTAACGCCTGCACTATTATCGTCCCTGTCGATGTAGACGGTAAGCGGGAAGAGTGGCTCCTTCTTTTTAAGAACGAAACGCACAACCATCCGACGGAAATTGAACCTTTCGGCGGTGCGGCTACGTGCCTGGGCGGGTGTATTCGCGATCCTTTAAGCGGACGT
>NZ_JAQCUN010000313.1:355-638 GCF_027685385.1 Megasphaera sp. AF13-6AC | reverse complement strand
GGTGCCTCCGTCTTTCAATTTAATGAGTCCGGCAGCCTGTAAAATTAAAAGAGCGCGTCCGCCGTTGGAGGGATCGTTGGGAATAGCCACCTTAGCCTTAAGGGGAAGATCGCTTAAAGCTTTTATTTTATGTGAATACACGCCCATAGGTTCAATGTGTACATTGCCGGCGGAAATGAGGTTTGTATTGTGTTCGGCATTGAATTTTTCCAAGAAGGGCAGATGCTGATGGAAGGTTGCGTCTACTTCCTTATCGGCCAAGGCGAGGTTCGGCTTTACATAG
>NZ_JAQCUN010000313.1:0-345 GCF_027685385.1 Megasphaera sp. AF13-6AC | reverse complement strand
TCGGCTTTACATAGTCCGTAAATTCGATGATTTTTAAATCAATACCTTCTTTGGCTAATAAGGGCTTGATTTCGTTGAGAATCTCACTGTGAGGAACGGGGGTAGCCGCTACGGTAACCACCGTATTTTTAGTTGTCTCCGTGCCGCCTGCAGGTGCATTACTGCCGCAACCGGACACGAAGGCTGCCGCCGCTACTAAGGTTGCTGCGGCAAGAACGGAAAGTTTTTTTAATGAATACATAACATATCCTCCTTCATAAATGGGTGCTTACCTGTAAAAATCCCCTTTCCGTGAGGAAAGGGGGAAATTGTCGTCCCTTATCTCTCGGAAAATGTCCGCAGGAA
>NZ_JAQCUN010000312.1:0-643 GCF_027685385.1 Megasphaera sp. AF13-6AC | reverse complement strand
TTTTCCGCTGCCGTCGGCTCGGCTGAACAGCGCTGAACGTCGTTACGGACACGACAATACACGGCTCCTGCCGGCACGGCCTTACTGCCCAAATTACGCCGAGCCACAGCCATATATAAGAACAACTGCAATTCAAGACCGCTATAAACTTCGGGCAAGGTAATACTCTTCTTACCCGACTTATAGTCTACGATGAGGATAAAAGTGCGACCGTCCAGTTCCAAGGTATCGACCCTATCAATTTGGCCGACCAGTTCTACCTTAACGCCGTCGGGAAGGTTAAAACTTAACCCCTCCCAAGCACCTTTCGTACCGAAAGGTTGTTCCAAAGCACGCACGGAAAATTCGGAACCTTCACTAAAGTCTCTCAGCTGTCGTACTGTGCGTATAAGGGTAGCGACAACGCGGCTCTTGATTTGTCTGAAATAGGCATCGGACATCAAGATATTATCTGCCGCTTCTGCTGCGGCTCGCCCCGTTTCGACAGTACACAAAGAAAGGATTTCGTCATCTTTTAACTCTCGCCACGGCCGCCCTTCTTCCAAGAGCCGTTCACCTATACGCCGTAACACGGCATGCACCAGCGTACCCAAGTCGGGTGCCGCGAAATCGTATTCCTGACGTTCTTTAAGTTTTAAGCCGT
>NZ_JAQCUN010000311.1:0-644 GCF_027685385.1 Megasphaera sp. AF13-6AC | reverse complement strand
ACAACGGCCGTTACGGTATTGCTTCCAAAGAATTCTTGCCGGCAGACGTTATTGCCGTATTCGATAATCTGAAAGAAACTGAGCCGAAGACAGACTTTACGCTCAGCATTGTCGACGACGTAACCTTTAAATCCTTACCGCGTAAAGAAGAAGTTAACTTGGCGGCTAAAGGCTTGAAAGCTTGTAAGTTCTGGGGCTTCGGTTCTGACGGAACGGTCGGTGCAAATAAGAGTGCTATCAAGATCATCGGCGATAACACGGATATGTATGCACAAGCATACTTTGCTTACGATTCGAAGAAATCCGGCGGTGTAACCGTATCTCACTTACGCTTTGGCTCCAGTCCCATCAATATGCCTTATTTGGTAAACAGTGCCGACTTCATCGCTTGTCACAGACAGTCGTATGTATATAACTATGACTTGCTCAGAGGCATTAAAAAAGGCGGCACCTTCCTTCTCAATACGGTTTGGAAACCGGAAGAACTGGAAGAAAAATTACCGGCGGCTATGAAACGCTCTATCGCCAAAAACGAGGTTCAGTTCTATATCCTTGACGGTGTAGGCATTGCTCAGTCTATCGGTTTGGGCGGACGCATTAACATGATTATGCAGTCGGCGTTCTTCAAGTTGTCCGAGGTTATT
>NZ_JAQCUN010000310.1:0-645 GCF_027685385.1 Megasphaera sp. AF13-6AC | reverse complement strand
GTTGTTCTTCATCGAAGGGTTTCATAGTCAAGGCCTGTTTCGGGCAAACATGCGTACAACTGCCGCAACCGAGGCAATCCATGACGGAAACTACAATGCTGTATTTATAGTCTCCGGCCGTCTTAATAACCTTATTCGTATATCCTTCCGGAGCCTTAGCCGCTTCTTCATCAGTTAACAAGAAAGGACGAATAGCTGCATGAGGACATACAAAGGAGCACTGGTTACAACCGATACATTTTTCATTATCCCAACTGGGAACGAACATAGCCACGCCGCGTTTTTCTTCGGCACATGTGCCTGTCGGCCAGTGTCCGTCTTCAAAGCCGTCGAAAATACTTACAGGCAGGTCGTCGCCTTCAAGACGATTGGTCGGCAAAGCAAATTTCTTATAGAATTCGGAATGGTCGGACATATCGATTTCTTCATCAACAGCGTCGGCCCAAGATGCGGGAACATCGATTTTAACAATATTGTTAAGGCCTTCATCAATAGCCGCATAGTTCTTGTTAACGACTTCCTGCCCTTTTTTGCCGTACGATTTTACGACCGCTTCTTTCAATTTTTCGATAGCTAAATCTACGGGAATAACCTCGGACAACTTGAAGAACGCCGACTGCATAATCATGTTAATGCGTCCGCCCA
>NZ_JAQCUN010000031.1:12468-12772 GCF_027685385.1 Megasphaera sp. AF13-6AC | reverse complement strand
AAGATGAGGAGAAAAATACTGAAGATCTGTCAGCCAACCGTTTACCTGCTCCGTCGTAGGTACGACAATAACGGCGTTTTTATCAGTCTTAGCCAGTACATGAGCCGCATAGGCGGATTTTGCCGATCCGCCCAAACCGTAAACGCCGTATATTTTACCATTTTCATATGCGGACGAAGCTTCTTTTAAAGCTTCATCCTGTTCTAACCATTGAAATAACCGTTCCATCTTCAAAACCTCATACGGTCGGGGACCTTAGAGTGTCTAAAGTCCCCGACAGAACGTCATATAAATAAGGTTAATT
>NZ_JAQCUN010000031.1:0-12458 GCF_027685385.1 Megasphaera sp. AF13-6AC | reverse complement strand
TAAATAAGGTTAATTATAGCACAGCCCCGAATGCCTAACAACAAAGGGGCAATTAAAAAGGCCGAGCCTAAGCTCGGCCTTGCTATTTATTTGGCGGGAAGGTGTGGGAATCGAACCCACCTAAGAAGCTCCTAACTCCTCATGCCGGTTTTGAAGACCGGAGGGCACACCAGAACCCATCCCCCCCCAAACAACTTATTACATAGTATCATACTGACCTTACTTTGACAACAGTAAGGTCAGTATGAATTATTACCATTGTGTACCTACTTGTGCGGCCTTGGCTTTTTCATAAATACGAGCTGCCGTCACCAAATCCTGTGCACCGATACCGACACTTTTAAAAACAATAATGTCGCCTTCATGCTCCCGTCCTTTGACAATACCGTTAATTACATCGCCTACTTCGCCGGTAATGTCAGAGCGGGAAAATTCACCCGTTTTCTCAGGAATCAGGAAATCACCGGCCTCAGCCCAGACGGCTTCTTTTGAATCCACATAAATTCTTGCCGCCTTTTTTAATAAGGTTACGTCGAGCTCAACCATATGCGGCGTGTACGAACCTACGCCGCATACGACGGCACCGGCTTTTACGCAATCTCCTTTAATAACGGGCGTCGTTGACGTAGTAGCCGCAGTGATTACATCCGCACCCGTGACGGCTTCATCGGCCGAGGTGGCAGGAGTAATGCGCAGAGAATCACTTCCGTACAAATCGTTCATACGCTTTGCAAAAGCGATTCTCTTTTCTTCTCTTCTGCTGAAGACACGCACTTCCTTTAAATTACGGTTGCAAATCATGGCTTCCAATTGTGCCTGAGCTTGCCCTCCCGTACCGATAAGCGCTCCTACGGAAGCGTCTTTACGCGCAAATAAATCAAAGACCGCTCCGGCCGAAGCCCCCGTTCTCAGGGCCGTCACATATGTGCCGTCCAATACAGCTGCAAAAGCCCCTGTTTCTCCGTCCATTAAGGTAATCAGTCCCTGCGTAACGGGAATATCTTTTTCACCGTTTCCGGGAAACACGTTTACTGTTTTTAAGGCTCCGTACTTTAATTCTTCTGCATAAGAAGGCATGAATAAAAAGGTACCGTCCGTTGCGGACAAAGTAGTTCGTAACGGCATGACCGCCTTTTGGGCCGAAGCCAAGGCAAAAGCCTCTTTATCAGCCTCAATGGCATCTTTCATAGAAAAAACGCGTTCTATATCTTCTCTTTGTAACAGCAGCATCTGCCCTTCTCCTTCTTATACAAGATGCCGCACTGAAGTGCGGCATCTTGTATTATATACTATTCAACAATAGTCAAATCTTTGCTTACGTGATTCAATACTTCGCAACCGTCTTCCGTTGCAATAACCAGATCTTCTACGCGTACACCGAAATTCCCCGGCAGATAAACACCCGGCTCAATGGAAAATACTCGACCCGGCACTACTACGTCCGTATTTACAGCTGAAACATCACCGACTTCATGGTCTTCCAAGCCGATGGAATGACCGAGTCGATGAGTAAAGTATTTTCCGTAACCTTTTTCCGTAATGTAATCGCGTGCCGCTGCATCCAATTCAGCAAAGGTTACGCCCGGTTTTACCTTATCGATAGCCTTTAAGTTGGCATCACGAACAATTTCATAAACTTTCTTTTGTTCCGCTGAAGCGGATTTGTAGAATACGGTTCTCGTCATATCGGAGCAATAAGAATTATAGACGCAACCGATGTCGATAACAACACTGTCACCCGGTTTCTTATGAACTCCTCTTTCCGTTGTATGATGAGGATCGGCACCATTAGGACCGTAAGCAACGATAGGATCAAAGGAATGGCCCGAAGCTCCGAGGCTTTCCCAGATTTCTCCGAGTTTTTTACCCATCGTTTCTTCGTCATAGTCTTCTTTAACCAGGTCAATCATCTTTTGGCAGCCGATATCGCAAAGCTTAGATGCTTCACGCATAATTTCCAGCTCTTCCGCATCTTTGACCATACGTACGCGGTCGATAATTTCCGAACCGTTTACAAAAGCACTGCCTGCATGACGATCCATAAGGCCGATGAGGAAGCGAGACGGCCAGTTTTTATCAACGGCTACGGGCTTATCCTTTTCAATATAATCGGTCAAGACTCCGATTCCGTCCATATTATCGTTAAGCCAAACCTTGTCGCATTGAACGGCTTCGGCAAAGGGGAACAACTCATTAACAAACAGCTTATGTTTTCCGGACTGCGTTAAATACAGGGTTAACAACCGTTCGCCCGGATGAATCCAGGTGCCGGTTAAATAAAAGATAGCACAAGGATCGGAAACGAGCATTTGCGTTAAATTTTGTTCCGCCATTAATTGAAGTACCTTGTTAACTCGATTTTGATGCATAGTAAAACCCCTCCTTCATAATTAGAAGTCCTCATAGGAATCTTCTTTTACGGTTACCTGACCGGATAACCTGTATATGTCTTACTCTTTGAAGCCCGTACGTTTTACAAAACGGTTCCAAAGACCGAGGCCTACACCGATAACTACAACTGCGCCGAAAATCATTTCAGCTTCATAAATCAGATTATCTTCAAATGTCGGCATAACAGGAGCCGCCGAGCAGATGATACCGAGAATCGTAACACCCAGTACCACCGAAGCTATCGTTACGGCCGTCCCGTTATTATTCGACATTTCAAAGGGACGCTCTTCGTTCGGACGAGTCTTACGAAGACGAATGTACGACATGAACAGAAGAACATACGGGAAAAGAGCCGTCAAGGCCGTCGTCACGAGGATAGGTAGATGCCAATTCGGCACAAATCAATGCGCAGGGAACGAAAAATATAAATGCAAATACTACCCATGAAGGAATAGCGCCTAACCCCAGTCCGAAACCGGAAGCTGTCGATTTAGCGATCCAGCGAATACCGAAAAGTGCAGAGATATTCATAAATACCAGATCCCATAAACCGATTTTCTTACTTGCCATATGTAACCCTTCTTTCATAAAAGTTAGGCCTTCCCTATTTATACATTCAAAAATAAGTTCATGTATCAAAAAAATTATAATAATACTATGAATGACCCTTAAACAGAATACAATATCTGTATGACATATTACAAGTTTTAAGAACCTTTTTATTCATTTAAATGTGTACTCATTTAGAACAGAAAAAGCATACCGTATAAACACACGGTATGCTTTTATCATGTGATACTTCACTACTCTACAACAATCAAGTCCTTTGTGAAATGGTTCAGCACTTCGCAACCGTCTTCTGTAACGAGCACCAAATCTTCAACGCGAACCCCTAAGTTTCCCGGTAAATAAATGCCCGGTTCAATAGAGAAAATACGGCCGGGAACTACCTGTTCCGTATTGGCGGCCGATACATCTCCCGGTTCGTGAATATCGATACCGATGGAATGTCCGAGACGGTGTGTAAAATATTTTCCGTAGCCGTGGTCCGTAATGTAATCTCTGGCAGCTGCGTCCAGTTCGGCAAAGGTTACACCCGGTTTTACCTTGTCAATGGCTTTTAAGTTCGCATCACGCGTAATTTCATAAACCTTACGACCTTCATCGGATACGGATCTATAGAAGACTGTACGTGTCATGTCGGAACAATACGATTTATACAGGCACCCCATATCGATGACAATGCTGTCACCCGGCTTCTTGTGTGCCCCTTTGGTAATGGAATGATGCGGGTCGGCCGCATTGGCACCGTAGCCGATAATAGGTTCAAATGAATGCCCGTCGGCGCCGAGTTCTTCCCAAATTTCCGAAAGCTTACGTTCCATTTCCACTTCGTCATAGTCTTCTTTCATCAATTCGATCACTCTGCCGATAGCCAAGTCATTTAACCGGGAGGCTTCACGCATGAGTTTAATTTCTTCAGCGTCCTTGACCATCCGTACGCGATCGACGATTTCCGATCCGTTGACAAAGGCACTGCCCGCCTTCTTGTCAATCAAACCGATAAGGAATCGGGCCGGCCAGTTTTTATCAATAGCTACGGGTTTATCTTTTTCCACATATTCGGTTAAAACCCCGATTCCGTCCATATTATCATTAAGCCATACCTTATCGCACTGAATAGCATCGGCAAAGGGGAACAATTCATTAACAAATAATTTATGCTTTCCCGTTTGAGTCAAATACAGAGCTAATAACCGTTCACCCGGTTGAATCCATGTACCGGTTAAATAGAATATGGCCGAAGGATCGGATATAATCATTTGTGTTAAATTTTTTTGTGCCATTAAATCAAGCACCTTATTTACGCGTTCCTGATGCATTATAAACCCCCTCCTTAACTGGACTTAACGACTATGTATTTAGATTTTATTCTTTAAAACCCGTCCGTTTAACGAAACGATTCCAAATTCCCAAACCGACGACAATAATAAAGATTGCACCCAAAATCATTTCCGCTTCATAAATGACATTGTCTTCAAAGGTCTTCATGACAGGTGATGCGGACAAAATAACGCCCAAGACGGTCAATCCCATCAAAAGACCTGCAACGGACACGGCCGTGTTGACATTTTTAGAAACTTCATACGGACGTTCTTCGTCGGGACGAGTTTTACGCAATTTAATGTATGCCATGAATAAGAGTACATACGGGAAAAGTGCCGTTAAGGCCGTCATGGTGACCAATACATTATAAATAGCGTCTACTGTCGGAATAAACTGCGTACCCAAGATGATAACCGTAACAATGACAGCCTGTAAATAAACGGCTTTTTCAGGAATGTTATGGCTGTTCGTCTGCGTCAACGATTCGGGGAAAATCCCCTTACGAACGCTGCCGAACAACATCTTAATAGGCGAACCGATATACAGGATAATGGCACCGAATACGGAGATAGAAATACCCAAGGCTACCAACTGCATAAACCAAGGCCCTAATCCGAAGTATGCGGAAATAGTTGCCAAGCTGACGAGAATACCCTGAGATGCCGTAATCTGGTCGGTCGGTAAAATCGTAGTAATAGCCACGGACCCGAGAACATACAGGCCGGCTACGATAGCGGCGGCAATAACGATAGCTCGCGGAAAATCACGTTTCGGATTTTCCATTTCCGTTACGAAGTTAGCCGTTACTTCCGCTCCTTCATACGCAAACATAACTGTCGAAATAGCACCTAATGTATCCCAGTTAAGAACGGGAGTAAGCGTTTCAATCGTATACTGCGATACCGATTCACGACCACCGAAGATAAGGGCTCCGAAAGCCATGACAATCAAAAGGATGGCCGGTACGGTAGACCCCAGAGCCCCGACATTGGTAAAAATTTTACCGAACGACATGCCCTTCGTACAAATAAAGGAGAGAACCCAGAATACAGCCAGAGATACGATGAGTACAAACGGCTTGTTTTCCGAAAGTTCCGGCATATTTACGGCAAATGCCACATTGACGGTAAGGAAGGTTAAAAAGGACGTATACCAAAGAATTTTAGCAGTCCAGTTCAACCACGATACCATAAACCCGTACTTTTCACCGTACGCTTCTTTTACCCATTCATACATACCTCCGTCACGAGGATAAGTAGATGCCAGTTCGGCACATACCAAAGCACAGGGTACGAAGAAGATGAATGCAAAAACTACCCATGCGGGAATGGCGCCCAACCCGAGACCGAAACTGGAGGCCGTCGATTTGGCAATCCAACGAATACCGAACAGAGCCGATACGTTCATGAATACCAAATCCCATAAACCGATTTTTTTAATGGACATGACACTATACCTTCTTCCCTTTCAATTAGCATACACATATTTGTTCATATATGCACATAGTATAAATCACTTATCAATACTTATACTACAACACGAAGACTGATAAATGACTTTGATTAATCATACTATATTTATTAGATTATGTACAGTATTTCACATTTAAAAAGTTATATTGCAAAAAAACTTTTTTATATGACAAATCTCTCGTCCATTTTTATTTAAAGTTCACACTTATTTCTTTTGCCAGTAGGATCCGAGAACTCTATAGTTTTCTACTCTCTTCGTAATTTCAAGACTATCGGTATATTCTAAAATAAGCATGGACGATTTCCGACTCGAATCGGTTATATCCCGAAAGTCCCCCAACGTCATTTGGCCGTGCTCCGTAATATAATCGTAAATAGCCTTTACGGCTTTTTCATATATTTTTTTATGAATGACGTACTCAGGCGTTAATTGAACGACACTTGTACCGCACATGGCTTCGACAACGCTTTCAGCCTCTTTATCAAGAGTATAGAACTCGCCTTTTTTCATAGGCGTGTATCCGCTCTTTTCAACGATAGCCTCGATTTTATCTCTTAGCGCCGCCTGCTTATCCGTAAACTTGACTTCAAAATTGGCCGCACTGATAAGATTTCCCTTTTCCTTGCACGCCCCGTCGGAAATGAGTAACTTAACTAAGGCGGATATATCTTTTTCCGTTACTTCGCCGTTACTTTTCTGATGCAGGCGTGACCGGAATTCTTCGGCTGACATACCTATGCGCAACGGAAACTTTTGATGATAGGCCAGCAAGATTTGAACGGCCTGTCCCTTAATTTGCTTGTATACGTCTGCATGAATATAGGAAGAAGCGGTTTTCATGATTTTCCCGGCCTGAACTAACCCGTCTACTTCCCCTTGTGCCTGTTCCTGTGACAGGCCCGTATATTCGGCAATCTCTCTAACCGTCGTAAAATACTGCCGCTTATGTCTTAGGAAATCTTCAATAATGTCGGCAATATTTCCCTCTTCCTTAGTCTTTAAACTTTCCAAAACTTCAGCACGAAAGCGTCTGTGTTTCTTAGGAGCCGCATCCAGAACTTCCCCGCCTGCAATGGTATGCATGGGCGAATAGGTTCTGATAATGAAGCGGTCCCGTTCTTTAACGACTACCTGCTCCGTTTCCAAGCGCAACTGCAAAAATCCCTCTTCCCCGGGTTGAATGGAATCCGTGCCGATAGGAACGGCCCGAGCCATTACTTCACGCGTTCCTATAAGAAGACGTACCCGATCCCAAAGGGTAATGGGAGCTACGGCATGCTTTAAGCAGGTGACTTTCACATCGAGCATCCACGTAGGCTTTAATTGATCCGATGCGGACAAGACATCGCCTCTTTCAATCTCATCTGTCGTAAGCCCTGCCAGGTTCAAAGCCGTACGGTGATGTGACGTGACCTTTTTTACATCCTGTTCATGAACCTGAATATTACGAACACGAGTCTTTTTAAGACTCGGATAAACGGTCAATTCGTCACCGGCACTTAAGGTTCCGTCCAATAAGGTACCGGTAACAACCGTGCCGAATCCTTTTACGGAAAACACACGGTCTACATTCAAACGAGCACTGCCGTCTTCTCGTTCATCCTGTGCCTTATCGGCACACTCTTCAATTTTCTTGAGAAGTTCCGGGATCCCCTTGCCGCTCACAGCATCCGTTTTTACAATATCCGCATGTTCAAGAGGAGTACCTGCCAGCTGTTCGCGAATATCGTCAACAGCCAATTCCAACAACTCTTCATCAACCGTATCTACCTTTGTAAGAACAATCAGAAAATTTCGCACGCCTAAGAGGGTTAAGATATCAATATGCTCCCGCGTTTGCGGCATAACGCCCTCACCGGCATCAATGACCAAAAGAACCAGGTTGATTCCGGGCAGACCGGCCACCATATTTTTTATAAATTTTTCATGCCCCGGTACATCTACAATACCTACACGATGACCGCGCGGCAAATCAAGATAGGCAAAGCCCAAATTAATGGACATGCCCCGCTTTTTTTCTTCTTTCGTCGTATCCGTTTCAATGCCCGTCAAGGCCTTAATCAATGTCGTTTTTCCGTGGTCAACATGGCCGGCCGTACCGATAACAATATTTGCCATAAGTAACTCCTTTGCATCTGTCAGATAAATAAAAAAACCCGACTCCTATTATAAAGGAAATCGGGTTTTTTATCATCTTAAATTTACGTATTGTACGTCATACCGTAAGGCATATTCACACAATACGGGTTACTTACAGACTTAGGCTGCTTCGCTCGTATTTTTGAGGCCCTTACGGATATACATGAAGGCCGTGTAAATAACAACGATGATAACGAGCCATGTAAGCAAGTTGAGATCCATGCTCTGAACCAATTTAGCGGCAATGATAACGCCGACAACACCGCTGACTGCGATGAGAACGCTGACTTTACGAGCATACGAGCCGGCAACAATAAATTCCTTAGATGCAACAGGCATCAATGCTGCACAAGAACCCATCATTACAGGGAAAGCCACGATAGGATTCAAACCGAGCAGGTAAACCATAGCCATGCAAGGTGCATACAAACCGCAACCGATAGTCATAAGAGCACCGAAGATGAGGTTCAAAACAATAGCCACGATAAGCTTTACGCCTTCCAATCCCATAGCCGTGTTGCCCGTACCGAGGAACGCCATGAGGCCGAGCTGTTTACCGAGCATGAGCAGAGCCGTAATCAAGAGGGCAATACCCAAATAGGTCTGTACCTTCTTTTCCGAAAGATTCGGAACGATTTTGCCGCCGATAACAGCGCCTACAATAGCCGCAATGATCAAGGAGAACAACGTAACCGGTTCTACTTCTACAACTGAAATAAAGAGGAAGGCTTCGATCAAAACGGGGATCGTATCGGCAACATTCAATGTACCGGGAAGAAGCTTATCGCTCTTCAACTGTTTCGTAACACCGAGTAACATCGTCGTTGTCGCATAAGAACCGATACCCAACGTATCGAGGAAGTTCGTAATGAAGCCGATAAAAAGATTGATAGGCACATTGCCTTCGCCCCAATTACCCTTGTTGGCTGCCAAATCACGAACATAGTAAATAATGTAATAAATGAACAGAATACCCAACAAGCCGAGTAATGCGTTGACTACCATAATAATTCCTCCCTATTATCCGAGAATGAAGCCGTGTTTCAAGGGGTCATCCGGATCAACGAGGAATGTGTTGAAGCCGTTAATATAAGCGGAACCTGTAATTCTGGGAATAATCGCTTTACGGCCGGCAATCGTCGTTTCTTCCAAAACTTCACCTTTGAACTTCGTGCCCAAGATGCTTTCATAAATAATGTGTTCGCCCACTTTAAGTTCCCCTTTTGCGTGGAGCGTAGCTACTTTAGCACTGGTGCCCGT
Organism: Megasphaera sp. AF13-6AC; assembly: GCF_027685385.1. NCBI lineage: Bacteria > Bacillati > Bacillota > Negativicutes > Veillonellales > Veillonellaceae > Megasphaera > Megasphaera sp. AF13-6AC. Next base: position 3,308 of record NZ_JAQCUN010000031.1, on the reverse strand, counting down.
GCCGCAGGGAGAACGGTCTACGGAACCTTCACCGAATACTACAACGTTCTGATACGTTGCATCGGGGCTCTTAGCCGGACCGTAGAATTCTACGAGGTCTACCGTCTTAATGTGGTCGAGAGTCGGATGCTGTACTTCCACTTGTTTGTTAATAGCATCACGAATAATTAAGCCGATTTTAGAGAATTTACTTGCATTTTCAGGGCAAATATCGAGATCCACTTCCGTAGCCGGCAAGATGGCAAAGAAGCTGCCGCCGAAGGAAATATCGCAATGAATCTTTTTACCCAATTCGGGAACGTCTACTTCCACATTTTCTTTGTACAAGAAGGATTCAACGTTATCGAAGGAAACGGAATCGACAACATAGTCATCCTTCAAATGAACATGGCCGCGAATAATGCCTGCAGGAGCATCCTGAACAACGGGAACTTCGCGATCACCCGGTTTTACATGTACCCAACCGCATTCTACTGCAGCCGTCATAGCAGCAATCGTGTTATGACCGCACATGTTCAAATATCCGCCGGAATCCATAAAAATAATACCGTAATCGGCTTCTTCATGAACAGGTTCGCAAATGAATGCACCGAACATATCCTGATGACCTCTTGCTTCAAGCATTACTGCTTTACGAAGGTTATCTTCGTGTTCTTCCAAGTAAATCTTCTTTTCTGCCATTGTCTTACCGGGGAATTTCGTAATCCCGCCGATAATCAAGCGAGCTGCTTCGCCCGCCGTATGAGAGTCGATGGCCGTAAGCATTCTTGAATACTTCAAATTGCTCAACCTCCCTTAATTAAAATTTATTTTCCTTACGCATCACTAATTTGATTGCAGCTAAGGCCTTTATTGCGTCAATCCGATCTACCGCGTTTTCCCCCACTACTTCCGTTTCAATGCCTTCAACGGATTTATTCATATCAAGCACCTGGTCGGTATACTTATTTTCAACTACAAACTTTGCCTGCTTGCCGATAAATTTCACGCCGACAATGGTAATCCCCCGATCACCGACCTGTTCCATCGTATTGGCAAAGTCGACATCCGAGTTTCCCCAGCCGTCGGCGGAGATAACCGCACCGTCGCATCCCATGGCTTTAAGCCATACGGCCGCACGCTGTCCGACCAAATGTTTCATGCGATTGTCCTGCGGTGTACCGACAATAACGACACCGCGAAAATCAATTTCCGGGTCGCTGGCAAATACATCTATTAAAGGATCTTTAAAGTAGTGTTTGGACGTTTCTTTTGTTGACGGTCCGATACCCATTATACTCTCAGCTCCTTTTCCTTAATCCATTGCACGAATAGCGCCGTCACGATATTCGTTAGGCGACAAAAGAACGGGCATATTTTCCATGTCGATAATGGAAACGCCGCCCTTAAATCCGCTCGGTTCAAGAGGAAATACAAGAGTATCATACATAGCCCCTTGGCCTGCCACTTCCTTAATAATGGCGACCTTAGGCTTTCCGGGATGATAGTTTTCCTCATACGTATGTGATTCTGCGGCACTTCTTCCGTCTAAGACCTTTAACTGATTGCGAATTTCCTGAATGAAATTATCAACCAATTCGAAGACTTTCATACACGTTTGTCTGTCAAAAGGTGTGCCTTTTTTCACATAAGCATCTATAAGGATTATATAATCATCATCTCCCGGCGTACCGGGTTTATTCAACTTCATGTTGTCACGCAAAATACCTTCAGACGAGCCGAACTCATGGAGTTGCTCCCCGTCTATAATGGCGCCGCATACGACAACGTATGCACCCGTCAAGGTATGTGTAATACCGGCCCCTAAGGGGCCCAACACCTTCGTGGATATGGGAATCACATCCATGATGGTGTTGGTTTCTACATCATGTTGACGCGGCGGTAACACTTGAATCTTCAGCTGATCAATCAATTCGCATGCGTGGTCAAAGGTTTTCGGAATCGTAAGACGATCCGGCTCCAATTTGAAAGTATCGCCCATAAGGACTTCTTTCATATGAAACACTTTTATCTTCAACGGTTCTCCATGCATGTTTGTCACCTGCTTTTTCAAAGTAATGTCGCTTCAACCGATATTAAATCTGAGCTACATATTCGTACGGCAAGGGAACGATCTTACCCGGAGTTTCAATGTCTTCCAAGGCTTGAAGCGTATCCTTGACGATACCTGTTTGCATTTCGATGTTGTGAGGTTCACCGGCATTAGCACCCATCGGAACGATAGGAGCCGTAGCACGAGGCGTACCGTTCTGACGAACGACAGGCGGAAGTGCTGCGATGATAATAGTCGGAATACCGATTTCTTCAATTGCTCTCTGCACGATCACGGCAGTTCTATGGCAAGTGCCTCACCCGGCTGTTAAGATAACGCCGTCAACGTTTTCGTCTTTAAGCTTTTGAGCAATTGCCGGGCCCGTCTTATCATGGAAAGCGGTCTGGTCACCGCCACCGCCCATGAAACCGAAGTGGGTCGGAGCCGTACCTTTAATGAAACCGGCTTTAGCCAATTCATGGAGACGATCGAGCGGGAACATGCAGTTGATGTCACGATTGGCATCACTGTTATCGTAACCGCCGTGGGAGATCATCAAATCGTCCGTCGGAGTGTTGTCCGGGATTTCACGATAGGTCGTGTCCCCTGCAAGATTAAAACGTTTGTCGGTTTTGAGATGAGCACCGCAAGCCGAAGCCAATGCGATAACCATTTCGCTTAAGGGTTTTGTTACAGGCGTGAAGATGGATTTAGGTGTAATAGGCACATAAATCTCGGACTGCAAGCCTTCAAATACTGTTAAACTCATAACAATGTTTCTCCTCTCTATTTACTTTCGGAGCTCTTTTTGTCAGCCGCTTCTTTGAGAAGCTTGTCTCTGTATTCAATAGCTTTTACGTAATGGTCCGCCGGCTCTTCATTGAATACTTCCGGGTAGGACATGAGAAATCCCACTTCCTGCCCGAGTTTCAAATCGTATTCGGAAATAACCATACGCTTCGGCACTTTTAAATGGCCCAAACGGCCCTTCAAATCAATGCCGACGCTACCGTCATGAAGTTCGACAATTACTCCTTCGTACATGCATTCACTGGACATGTACTTAAGTTCGCGTTCAGCCATATCTGTCTCCGGAAGGATTATTGTCCTTCGTATTTTTCCGCACGTTTTTTGGACATGGGCAAGACTTGTTCGTTATCAACGAGGTCAATCTTCTTACCTGTCGTCTTTTCGATAATTTCGATGTTGTTCAACTTAACGTTCGGATTCCACTTACGTTCAGCAGCCTTGATTTCGCCGCCGCCGAGCAACGTCT